>JADEXW010000412.1 GCA_015206935.1 Pseudanabaenaceae cyanobacterium LEGE 13415
GATCAGATTTGTTGTATTGATTGCTTCGATCTGATCCGGTTTGCAAATGAGAAGCTGATCTCTCACTTTGAAAGTTTGGAATGGGCAATGCAATTGTCGGTTGTGCCAATACTATTGTCGGGCAATAGCAACTGTCCAAGACTAATTTCAGTTGGGTCTAAGCCGAACTCAAGCTGTAAAATTTCGTAGATTTGACTTGCACCCCAATGCTTGCCACCCGCATCGAGACATAGTTTGATTGCCGTTTGTAGATCAGGATCAGAATCGATTCTACCCGTGCCGCGACGATGCCCATAGTTCCCGCCGAGTGCTGTAATTTTTGCAGCTTCCCGTCGTCGCTTCTGCTTTGATTTGAGGGAATTGCGCGAAATTTTAGATACGCAAGCATACACCCAATCCGGTAAATCTAGTTGTTGATTGCGATAGGCTTGCACGAAAGCAATGTCTCGCTCCAGCTTTGTTTCGGAAGGATAAGAAGTATCCCAAGTTTCGTAGAGTCTGAGAATCGCCAACCAAGCATCCGTTCGTTGCTCTACAGTTGTTTTGGCTTGACGAAGCACTCGCCTTCTCGGTACTGGCTTTCGTGCTGTATATGATGTAGCCTGAGCATTGCTTTTAGCTGCGCTCTCCACTGCCTGGTGTAATAGCTCCTCCTGAGTTTGTCTTGGAAGAGTCTGGTAGGCATATTCATAGCCGCCACCTCGACCGCTTCGAGGACGCGAATCCCAGTTTTGAGCTTTCGCTTTTCTCGCTACATTGTTAGGCAAAGCGGGTAGACCTGGCAATCCCGCCAACTCAACCGCCGAATACCACTGTTTCATACTGACTTCTTGTTTACTGGCTTTATTAAAGGTCGCTCATCCAGCTTTACTTCTTCGGCGATCGCGGTTTTACCGCAACATCCCCCTATCGCAAACCCTATCTGTTGAATTTGAGCATCCAGAACAACCTGATCGAGTCACTGTCAATCGCCTTCTTGTTCAGAGGCAGTGAGATGATCGGTTAATGGTTTCAAGAACTGTCGAGTTATCCAGCAAAATCTCGCGACATTGAGTGCTGACCCAATGAACGTCGCTGATTCTCCAGGATGCTATGCTCGTAGCCGATACCCCACACCTCGCACAGTTTCAATCAGGTCACTGCCTAGCTTCTTGCGGAGTTGTTTGACATAAGCATCCACGATATTAGAACCCGGATCATAGTCGTAGCCCCAGACGCGGTTGAGTAATTGTTCGCGACTCATCACTTGCATCGGGTGGCGGAGGAAAATCTCGGCTAAGGCAAATTCTTTCACGGACATCTCAATCAGTTGTGTTCCAATCCACACTTGCCGCGTCAGCAAGTCTAGAACAACCTCTCCGACCTGAATCGTGGTTTCCTTGCCGCTTTTCGTTTTCGCGACGACATTATCTCGCAGTTGAACTCGCACTCGTGCAAGGAGTTCACTAAACTCAAACGGCTTGGTGACGTAATCATTTGCACCGCTTTCTAGTGCAGTTACAGTATCTTCGACTTCATCCTGAGCCGTGAGAATAATAACTCGCAAGCGTTCTCCGCGTCCGCGTACTTCCTCTAGTACTTGCCAGCCATCTTTACCCGGAAGTCCTAAATCTAGAATCAGTAGATCAAAAGCATCACTCCGAGCCATTGCGATCGCTTCGAGTCCGTTTTTCGCGATCGTGGTTGTGAATCCGCTAGCACGAAAGCCTTTTTCGAGAAACGCAGCAATCCGAGCTTCGTCTTCAGCAATTAACAATCGATTCATGGTGTTTTCTTCGATAAGGACTGTCGAATCGGAACAATCGGTCGAACTGGAAGACTCGTATCGAGACGTTGCTGCGGCAAGATGACAGTAAAAGTTGATCCTTCTCCTAAACGGCTAAAGAGTTCGATACTACCACCATGCGCTTTGATCAGAGCTTGTACGATCGAGAGTCCTAAGCCTGCCCCTTCGGAGCGTCGTTCACCCTCTAACCCTCGTGCAAAGCGATCGAAGATACGCTCTTGGTCTTCGAGAGAAATTCCTTCTCCTGTATCCCGCACCCAAAATTGAACAGTACCATTGACGATTGCAGAACCGATCGCGATCGCGTCTCCTGTCTGCGTATATTGTGTAGCATTTTGAGCCAAATTCATCACCACCTGCGTGAGACGTTGACGATCGCAAACAATTTCTCCTCTACCGATCGCTTCTAGCTTCCAGTTCCGAGGAGCTAATCCTCGCGCTTTGGCAAAGAGTTCCTGAGTAAAAGAGTCGAGATCAATAGCACTGGGACGTAGAAAATTAGGACGTTCGGCACGCATTAGCAAGAGTAAATCATTCACAAAGCGATTCATTCGTTTCAGTTCATCGCGCACTAGAGCAACCGTTGCTTGGCGTTCTTCGGGATCATCGCCTAAGAGTTCCAAGTGCCCCTGAATAATCGTGATCGGTGTTCGGAGTTCGTGACTGACATCTTTGATAAATTCTTGCTGACTGGTGAAAGCAGCTTGCAGGCGATCGAGCATTTGATTAAAGGTGAGCGTTAGATCCGCAATCTCGTCGGTTCCTTGAACACTCATGCGCTTTGATAGGTCGGTTTCTGTGATCATCTGAGCAGTCTCGCTTAATTGACGCAGCGGAGCGAGAATTCGTCCTGCTGTGAACCATGCGATCGCCATAAACAAAATCATCATTGTGATCGTGACCTGAACGACGAGTGCAAGTGTTTTCTCGCCCATTTGATAGCGTAGGGTCGCATCACAAAGTCCCACAACGATCGCAGTCCGCTGTCCAGGCATTTGAATCGGCTGCACGACCCGAATAATGTAATCTTCCTGCACACTCGATCGAGGGCTGCTTTGTGCCCATTGCAGAATTTGGTCAGGATTCTCACGCAGAACGGGCGGTAATTTTGTCGATCGAGCCAAGTAAAGTTGATTCTCTATTACTAAAATCAGAGCTTCATTGGGATCATTCACTTGACTTTGCGTAAACTGTTCCAGTGTATCAGCTAGAACATTCGGTGCTAGTTCAGAGGGATTGGTTTGAGCAATTCGCTGTTCTAATGCGCTGATATCTCGTTGCAATCGTTGTCCAGCTTGCTGTTGCTCAAGTTCACAGAAAATCTTGAAGGTTGCCCAGACGGAAATGAGAGTAATGCAAAGGGTAAGGAGAAAGTACCACACGAGCAAGCGCGATCGTACTCCGACAAATGCGCCGCCCCACTCTCTTAGTTGTTTGATTCGGAGCCGCTTTGGTTTCAAACTGTTGGTTCTCATAATCCGCGCTTGTTGCAAACTATCTCACTGCCATTGTGTCAAGGATGCGTAACCGAGTACACATCCTTAATTTGCTCGATCGTTGTCATAGAAACCAGTGAATCCCAGTAATCAGATAGAATCCACCTGCCAGCATTAATGCGGCACTACCAACCCGAATCACCCAATCTGATTTTCCTAGAATAACGCGACTTTGCTTCACTAATCCCGCATACAAACTGGCGAAAAAGATAACAGCCGTGTAACCTAATCCGTAACTCATCAACGTGACTACGCTGATCAACTGAGATCCTGTTGCTGCTGCTGCCGCAATCACCGCAAATAGCACTGGACTAGAGCAGGGAGAACTGACCAGCGCAAATGTCAGTCCAATACCATAGGGTCCTGCTGCCGATACGGACGCTTTCGGTTGTGGCAAAGGCAGATGAATGATCCCCGCAAAACTCAGTCCCATCACTAGAATAATTGCACCAACTACAACATTGAAATATCCTCGATAATCAACGAGAACTGCTGCTGCAAACGACGCGAACAATCCAAACAAGCTGAACACGGTGACTACACCCAAAACGAACAATCCAGCTTTATTAAATGCGGCTCGACGCGAGGTGATTTTGAGCGTTCCGATGTAGCTAAGATTGACAGGCAGTAAGGACAGAATACAAGGCGAAATACTTGCAATCAATCCACCCACGAACGCTAAAGGCACAAGAACGATCGGATTACTCAGATTTTGTTGTTCTAACCATTGCTGATAAGGTGCTTGAATGTGACCAACTAGCTCGGTGAGATAGAGATACAAGCCAGAAAGATGTGGAGCAATGAAAGCAAGCGCGATCGCACCAAGAAACAGTCCGCCATAAAAAAGCGTTTTGGATGTGAAAGGCAATTTGCGCGGCTTCTTTGGGGGCATCGGGTCTACTGTTAAGGACGAATTCGGAGTACGTTGGGATGTCATTGCGGCTTCTCCTGATAGATATGCAATTGGCAAAATTCAGTCCGTTGGGGCGAAGCAGTACTGAGAGAGTAAAAAATATTGCTCCGATGCTTCGCCCGGATAATTCACTTAAACAACCTGCTGCACTAAGTTCGTGTAATGCTGCTTCGGTTGCAAGCCCACCAATCTTCCAATCTCTTGTTCTTGCTGGAACAAGACAACTGTGGGAACGCTGCGGACATCGAGTTCGATCGCTAATTCTGGTTCTTCGGTGATGTCAATTTCGATCAGATGTAACTGCTCTGCGTGTGTTCGTGCCAGTTGCTCTAAAACAGGTTTGAGCGTGTTACAACCGCCGCAATGCGGAGCGACAAATTTCGCCAGGATCGGTTTTTCGGATTGTTGTTGAAGTAAGGACAATGCAGATTGTGATGTTTGAATCATGATAAGCTCCGTTGATTTGAAAGGGAAGGTTAAGGACGACACATTAGGAACGGGCACTGACACGCTCGATCGCTCTTTCAATGCCATTCACATAGTCTTGCTGATTGAAGTTGTAGCGAAACTGAGTCAGAACTTGACCGTTACTTGGATTGATGATGGCAACCGCTGAGGTTTGTCCGCGATGGGCTGCAAGGAAATCGCTCAACCCTAATTCTCTGGCTCTCGCTTCTGCGGCTTGGGTTGTGGAACGGTTCGTGACATCAAAGATGACGAAATTTGCTCGATCGCCAAACTGCTGCTGCAACGATTCAGTCACGGGTCGGAGACGTTGGCAAGCTGGACACCAATCCGCGTAAATTTTAACGATCGTGGGTTTGCCTTGAAGTTGAGCCGCAAGTTTATTATTCGACGCTTGAGCAACCGTGGCAGATCGATTGTCGGTTGTTTTCATTGTTTGAGAAACTTGAGTGCTGTCGATCGCACGTTGTCCAGCATTCGACAGGAAAGAGTAC
>JADEXW010000413.1 GCA_015206935.1 Pseudanabaenaceae cyanobacterium LEGE 13415
GATTTCGAGTCAGCAGTATTTTTGTGGGAAGTGGTGATAGTAGTAATGCGTTTCGGTTGAATGTTTGGCGATCGGTATTAGCAATGATTCACGATCGACCAATTTTCGGATTCGGCCCCGGTGATCTCGTGTTTAAACGCATGTATCCGCTTTATTCCGCCGCACGATTCAGTGCTTTGAGTGCTTATTCGATTTTGTTAGAAATTACGGTTGAATCCGGTTTAGTGGGACTCACCGCATTTTTGTGGTTATTGCTCGTTACATTCAATCAAGGATATTTGCAACTCCGGCGATTGAGAGCGATCGGCGATTCGGATGGATTCTGGCTAATCGGCGCGATTACCTCAATGGCAGGAATGATGGGGCATGGAATTGTTGATACGGTTTGGTACCGCCCAGAGGTGAGTGTTCTTTGGTGGTTGAGTGTCGCGATCGTGGCTAGTTTCTATGTGCCTCATGCGGAAGAGAAGATTGTTCAAACTTCAGAACTAGCAGCAGATTCATAGATTGCCTCTGCGGTGAAATCGATCGCTTTCTGCTCGAATCACCGCATAACATTCACAAGAAATCGCTTCCAAAACATATCGCTGCACGATCGCAATTCGTCCCCGACTTGAGCGAATTGCCCCCGATCGCGTCAATTCTCCTATTGCCACTGTGATCCCCGATCGACGAGTTCCCAACATTTGCGCGAGTGCCTCATGCGTAATTGTGAATTCATCGACCTGTAACGCATATTGAATCAGCAATAATTGTCGTGCCAATCGTTGTCGAATCGAATGAAATCGATGACACGCAGCCAGTTGGGAGGTTTGTAATAATAAAACTTGAACATACTCTAACAGGATGGCTTGTAAAGCTGGATTCTGTTCAAACTCAGCTAACAAAGGCTCAATCGGCAAACGAAGTGCGGCATCTCCAATTTGTACGATCGCTTGTTGAACACTTTCGCGCCGTCCTAAAATCGCAGAAGCTCCAATAAAGCCATCGTACCCGACTAATCCAACTTCCAACACTGATCCATTTGATAGCAGCGTTGTGAGTGAGATCAGCGATCGAATCGGAAAATAAACATGCGAAATTGCTTCCCCAATTGGATGAAGAACTTGTTGAGCAGTCAGAGTAACCAGTTCGAGATGAACCGCCAATTTTTGATAAATGTCATTTGGGAGCGCTGCAAGCAAGCGATTTTCTAGCGCCCTAGAAGCCGCGATCGAAGACATGAAAAATACTCCAGAAGTAGCTGCGCGTAAGCGAGATCAGCAGCTACCCACAAGAAGTAGAGCTATCTAGTTCCTGTGTAGCGGTGAAGTCTCAAAGCGAACGGTGAATATTGATTCCTTTATTTTTCTTTATTGTGTCGGTTTTTTAGAGTAGCGCAGAATTCAAATCAGGGTGAAAACCGTATCCAAACTGGAGAAAACACCGCTAACGTTGCAACAACGGAAAGAAGTGACCCACTGGACCTTGCCCCTGCCCGATCGCTAATGCGTATTCCAAAGCGGACGTGACATATTGTTTCGCGGCTTGAATCGACGATCGCAGATCTTTTCCCAGTGCCAAATTTGCAGCGATCGCTGCCGCAAGGGTGCATCCCGTCCCATGTGTATGTTTCGTGTTCACTCGTTCAACTGCGATCGTTTCACACTGAGACCCATCAAACCAGACATCGACTCCACGCAGTTCATCCCGCATTCCGCCGCCCTTCACCAGAACCGACTTTGCTCCCAGTTCAAAAATTCGTTGAGCCGCTTTCTGCATGTCTGCCAACGTACTAATTTCGATGCCGCTGAGAAGTTGAGCTTCGTAACGATTTGGAGTAAGAACGATCGCTTGAGGGATTAAGAGTGTTTTCAAAGCCTCGATCGCTGCATCATCAATTAGTTGCGCTCCGGTTCGCGAAACCATGACGGGATCAACAACTAAATTGGGAATGTTTGGAGCTTGTTCGGAAACGGCTGTGATAATGCCTTCATTCAAAAGCATTCCGGTTTTCGCTGCCTGCACTCCAATGTCTTGCAGAACGGCTTCAATTTGAGCAGTCACCGCTTCAGGGGGTAACGCATCCACGCGCGTCACATCGAGCGTATTTTGTGCGGTGATACAGGTCAGTGCGCTCGTGCCATGCACACAATGAAACGCAAACGTTCGTAAATCGGCTTGAATACCTGCGCCGCCGCCACTGTCAGAACCAGCGATCGTTAATGCGATCGAGATTGAAGGGAGTGTCATTGCTGTCGTTCACTCAGAAAGGCTATTTTCTTATGGTAAACGGCGGATTCCCTTATCTGGAAGCGCAGACTTGACGATTGGCTTTGACGCGGCAGATCTCTTCATTGGCGAAACAAACCGAAACTGCTTTCACGCCAAGGATTACCCATGCCGCTTTGACAATGCGATCGAGTTCTTCCATCACCTGATCGACGCACCAGGGTTCAGAGCAATGCACCAAAAGCGCATCGAATTTTGTTTCTAATAAACAGCCGGAAAGGGATTGAGCGTAAAGATCTTTTAGTCGATCGATGCGAAAGTCTTGCAGCATCGACAAATCTTGAGCCGTGAATTTCATTTTCATAACTTTCACTTGACTATGTGTTGCACAGATTGAATCGGATTTGCCCAACGATCTACACGGTGAGATCCAGGATCTTTATTTTCTACTGCAAACACAATTGCGTAAATGTGCGGATTCTACGATCGACTTGTACGGAAGCTTACAGTCAATCTACAGCAGTCATGGTTGTGATCCCGGATCGTTTTGAGGTGATATCTCTTTAGTTTCGCACCAGTCTTTCTAGTGTGAGATGAAATTCCATGAAGCGGTTCGTTAGGCTCATGCTAGAGTGACAGGCTGATTAGAAAAATTGATCGTTTGCCAGTCGGATCTCTATAAATTGGCTGATTTTTTCAAAATTGCGTTGTTGGGATGCCACACTCTAACGGGGCATTCGTCACAGCAACGGTTGATCAGAGGAGGGTAGTACGGATGGCTGACTCGAAAAAACTCAGAAGATTAGCGTGGTTGGAAGGAATTCGGATTTTTGCAGCGGTGTTTCTGCTGTTCTATCACGCGCAACTTTTGTTCACAAAATACGCCTTTACGCCTCAGCCAACGGGACTGGTTGCGAATCTTCAACAGCTTTTTACAGCGACTCGCCAACTGGGAGAGAGTTGGATTATTCAGGCGATAAGTTTGCCTGTTTGGTTTGGATTCCAGTTTGTAGATGTGTTTGTGTTGGTGAGCGGCTTTAGTTTGGTGCTGTCGCTCAAAGGTAGACCGATCGAGATTGGTCGCTTTCTCCAACGCAGATTGTTACGAATTCTGTTGCCGTTTTGGACGGTTGCTTGGTTGTCGTATCCGATTTTGTGGCTGATTGGAAAAACGACGAATAGCTACATTCCCGATGCGTGGCATACGTTTGCGGGGATGTCTTTTCCGATTTTGTTTGATTACGGTGGCGATTTGTTGCTGCCGACGAGTGGGCCTTGGTGGTTTGTGCCGCTGATTATCAGTTTTGCATTGATCTTTCCGGTTCTTTGGTATTTGATGAATCGTTGGGGATCTCGCAATTTGCTGATTGCAAGTACTGTCATTACTTTTGTGTATCGAGCATTGGCGGTTTATGTCTTTCAGGGACATCCCACTTATGCGATCGTGAGTGCTGCGGCAGGTTGGCAACCCTTCGTTCACTTTATTTCTAAACTCAGCACATTTGTATTAGGAATGGTGATCGCACGTCAGTATTCACAAGGTACAGGAGTTATTTTTTGGAGATCTCCTAGAGCGTTGTCGGTTGGAATTGGAATTTATGCGATCGGCTTTGTCGCGCAGTTTTATCGATTCGGTTGGATCTTCGATGATTTCTTCTTAGGAACAGGTTTAACGCTCTGTTGTATGGTCGTGTTCCGATTCTTAAGCGATCGATTAAATCTCGGTGCTGTGATGGTCTGGCTCGGATTGCACAGTTACAGCTATTTTCTGATCCATAATTTTGTGGTCGATCGTACCTTGAATCTCTACGTGCAAAATCAGCTTCCGCTCTACTATCAAGTGTTGCCTTGGATGGTCGTTGGCACATTAGTTTTAGCGGTAATTGCAGATAAGATTACACCTTGGATTGAGAAAGGCGCGATCGCACTTTGGCACAATACCGATGCCCGATTAACGCCGATCTCAAAGATTGGTTCTTGGGTTCCGCAAGTTGGGGAATCGGTGCTTTATCGTGGGAAATCAGGTTGGACGATTCAGAAAGTTCAACAAGTTGTCCACGATAAAGCGTTTTACTTGTGCCGGATCTCGAATGGTCAGAAAACCGTTTGGGTGAATCAAAACGATTTGCAGCAAGATCAGGCAGTACGAGTGCAATAGATTACGCGATCGATTTCATCATCACCTGATAGCCACGATCGCTATATCCCGCCTTTCGATAAACCTTGTACGCCCGTTCATTGTCCTCATGCACCGAGAGCGCAAGGGATGGAATATTTAGCGATCGACAAAACTGTTCTACAAATTTCAGTGTCCGGCTTCCGATCCCCTGTCCTCGATAACTGGAACGCAGATACAATTCATCGATATATGCACCGAGACCACGAAATTCAATACTATAGCTGAAGGTAACAGCGACATAACCGATAACACGATCGCGCTCAGTGATTAGCCAAACTCTTCCTAGTGCGGGATTACTGAGAAATTGTTGGAGCGAAACGCGATCGAGAACTGGATCGAATGGGAGTTTTTCAATTTTGTGAAACTCCTCAACCAATTCAAGTAAAACATCAACGTCTTTGGATGTTGCACTACGATACACAACATTTACATCAACGGATAACATGCAAAATTTTTCCTTTTGAAATGCGACAAAAAATCAAACTTGGAACGTGAAAAATATTCGATCGCACAACAAAGCGTCGGATGCAATGCAACATTACACCGAATCAGAACAAACACCAAAAACCATCGGTTCCGATACGTGATTCAAAACGCATCAGAATACAACGATTAAAATTGCTTCAATTCCAATTGCAAATCACTAAATTGTGCTTCCTGACAATGCCCGCTATATGTCTGGAACTTCTTTTAGATAGTGCATAAAATCACCGTGTTTACTGCTTTTGGGCGCAGAGAGCAATTTCAAAAACCAAACTAAAAT
>JADEXW010000414.1 GCA_015206935.1 Pseudanabaenaceae cyanobacterium LEGE 13415
CGCTACCACATCAAAGTCAACGGCTCGATCGCCCGACACATTATAAATTTGCCCTATCGCAGTTTTATTCCCCAACACTTTCGCCATTGCCGCCGCCAAATCTTGAACATGCCCGAATTGAGTAAAGTGCTGTCCATGTCCAGGAATCGGAACTGGTCGATCGCGCACAATGCGATCGAAAAACCACGCCTCTAAATCGTTATAGTTCTGCGCTCCATAAATATAAGTCGGACGAATCGACGTAAAGGGAATTTCCGCCTCTGCCAAATACGATTCCGTATCATGCTTTCCTTTGTGCCGACTTTTCGGATCAACCGCATCGCCCTCCACATGCGGCATTTGATCCGATTTCAAATAAATCCCAGCCGAACTCATATACACAAACTGTTGAATTCGACCTTTGAACAGTTCAGCAAGCGGCTGAGTATCCGATAATTCGCGCCCATTATTGTCGAAAATCGCATCGAACTCGATCGACTTCAACTGCTCCAAATCCGTTGCACTGGTACGATCGCCTTGAATTTGCTTCACGCCTTCCGTGGGAGCAGGCTTATTGCCTCGATTGAACAATGTCACCTCATGCCCTTGAGCCATCAACAGCCGAGTGAGGTAAACCCCAATAAATCGAGTCCCGCCCATAATCAGAATTCGCATACACGATCGCTCTTTACGCAACAATCTTTTATCTTAGAGTGAGTGCGTCCCCGGATGCGATCGATAACCGCTGTTCAACCTGCATTAGGAGTGCCCCGCTTGGTGCGACTGGATCTCACAATTTTTTATCATTACATTTTTGGACAAATCATTTCTGAACGTTTCCTTTCCTGGAACAATTCCTTGCCCTTGGCACTACTTCTAATCGGACTTCTCATCGTGTTGCGGCTGAATAAAACTCAACAGTGGCAGCTAAAAGAGCAGCTTCAACTCTCAGACCAGCAGTTCAAAGCCACTTTCAACCAAGCAGCCGTTGGAATTGCTCATGTCGCACCCGATGGCAGTTGGCGACAGGTGAATCAGAAGCTTTGTGAAATTGTTGGCTATACCAAAGCAGAACTCCTTCAGCGAAACTTTCAAGAAATTACTGATCCTGATGATCTGAACGCCGATTTAACTTATGTGCAAAAGCTATTAGCAGGAGAAATCCAAACTTATACTTTAGAAAAACGCTACCTTCGCAAAGATAGATCGATTGTTTGGATTAGCGTCACCGTGTCATTAGTGCGAACATCAGATGGAAAGCCTGACTATTTTATTGCAGTCATCGAAGACATTCACGATCGCAAACTGGCTCAACTGAATGAGCAATTCCTCTCCTCGCTCGATCGACAACTCCGACAGTTGAGCGATCCCGACATCATGGCAGCAAAAGCCGTTCAGCAGATCGGGGAATTTCTCAAGGTCGATCGATGTGTTTGGGGTCGAGTCGAAGGAAATCAAGATATCGTTGTACTGGAGCAAGATTGGCGACCGCGAACAGACATCTCTAGTATTGAAGGCGCTTATCCCCTCACAAATTTCATGCAGCCGAACCTACTCAAGCTCATGCAAAACGGTCAGCCAGCGATTATTTCAGATGTCGTGACTGATACTTATACCGCAGCATTCGCCCAGAGATATGAACCTTACAATGTTCGTGCTTTTGTAGTAGTTCCGTACATTGCAGAGGGAAAATGGGTCGCACTTCTAACCGTTCATCAAACCACTACTCGACAATGGCGATCGAATGAAGTAAAGCTTCTAGAAGAAATTGTGGCGCGACTCTGGGGACTGATCGAACAAACCAGAATCACCCAAGCACTACGGCGATTGAACCAAACCCTAGAGCAACAGGTAGCAGAACGAACTGCACAGCTACAAGAGACGAATCAGGAACTAGAAGCCTTTACCTACTCGGTTTCTCATGACTTACGCGCCCCACTCCGCATCATGCAGGGATTCTCTCAAGCATTGCAGGAAGACTATGCTCCTGAACTCGATGACATTGCTCAGTCCTACATTGAAAGCATTGTTGAAAGTGCAGTTCAGATGGATGAACTGATTAATGATCTACTGTCTTATAGTCGTCTTAGCCGCGCCCAAATTGATCTACTGCCGACTAATCTCAATCATGTGGTTGAAGTCGCACTACAACAACTCCAAGCCCAGATTCAGGAACAAACTGCGATCGTCAAAGTTGCACCCGATTTGCCAACCGTACTCACGCATCGTCCGACACTCGTACAAGTCGTAACCAATCTAATCAGCAATGCAATCAAATTTGTCGATCGTGCTGTTCAGCCTCAAGTGTCCATCTCTGCCGAAGTTGATCAAAATCAAGTGCGGCTCTGGGTGAGTGATAATGGAATTGGCATCGCACCTGAACATCAATCGCGCATTTTCCGAGTATTTGAACGACTACATGGCGTTGATACTTATCCTGGAACCGGGATTGGACTGGCGATCGTGCAAAAAGGGATAGAGCGCATGGGCGGACAATTTGGGGTAGAATCTCAACTCGGTGTGGGAAGTCGCTTTTGGATTGCTCTGCCGCAATCATTGTTTCACTGATCTAGCAAATGAACGCTGATATGCAATCGATTCTGCTCGTGGAAGACAATACAAAAGATGTTGTGCTAATTCAACGCGCCTTCCGCAAAGCAAACATCACAGTGCCCTTACAGGTCGTCAATGATGGCGATGCGGCAGTTCAATATCTGCAAGGTGAAGGGCAATTTAGCGATCGAACTCAATACCCACTTCCAATGCTAATTTTGCTCGATCTTAAATTACCACGTCGATCGGGTGCAGAAGTCCTTGCTTGGTTGCGCCAACAACCCATTCTCAAGCGAATTCCCGTTGTGATGTTAACGGCATCTCGCGAGTACGGTGATGTCAATCAGATCTACGATTTAGGCATCAACGCTTACATTGTGAAACCAGTTCGGTTTGATGCCTTGGTTGAGATTATGCAAATGTTAAATCTACATTGGCTTGTCTTCAACGAACCGCCGCAGATCAGTCAATCAGCAGTGCAAGAGGACAATTAGAATTCCTGAAGCTCGATCGAGCCGCTATTTAAGAGGATGTTTGAATGGTAATTCAAGCCTCCACACTGCGGTTTCATTCCGCCCGTGACTGAAAGTCCGGGCTAGCGGTGCGAAGTCTTTTAAAAAGGACTGAAAATCTGATTCTAATTGGCTTTTAGTCCATGTCTTTCGTTCTGTTAGCCCCAAATCTATTCCAGGACGAATTAGAACAAAGTGAGGCAATGCGAAAGCTTTTCAAACAGTCTCTAAGTTAAGATCTGATAGTGCTTCAAATTCCGAATCTAAAGACTTCCTGGTTGGTAGCAACAAACAACATCTAGAAAATTCAATTCCTCATTCATGCTGAATTTTCACGCTATGCCTGTCATCACTCCGCTTCTAGAAGCCTCTGAATTAGAAGATCTACTAATTTATATCAACAAGAATTATCAAGTAAATCTTACAGGCTATAGACGCTCTACTTTGATGCGTCGAACGCAGACAAGAATGCAGCAAATAAGAATTAAAAATTATCAAGACTATTTAGATTATTTGCAGCAGCAACCCGATGAAATCGAAGCTCTCTTAGATACGATTTACATCAACTACACCTATTTCTTTCGTGATCCCTCTATGTGGATTTATCTAGCAGATCAGTGATTCCACGGCTGATGGCAAATAAGGCAGACAATGAACCGATTCGGATTTGGAGTGCGGGATGTGCCTCAGGAGAAGAAACTTATTCGCTAGCCATATTATTCATCGAAGCATTGGGCATCGAAGCATTTCAACAGCGAGTGCAAATTTATGGAACGGATGTCGATCGAGATGCAATTTTGCGATCATGTGAAGGTTGCTATGCGGATTACAAAATTTCGCTGATTCCGCCTGCTGCCCAAGAACTATGGTTTGAGCGTCATGTCGATTTACACTATTGGCGACTGGATCTCCGCCGCTCGATGCACTTTCAACATCATAATCTGCTCCAAGATCCTCCCCTGTCTTGCATTGATCTGTTGGTCTGCCGCAATTTACTGATCTATTTCACCGAAGAAGCTCAACTTCAAGCATTGGTCAGCTTTTATCTAGGATTGAGAGAAAACGGATTTCTGTGGCTGGGTCAGGCAGAAAGCTTGATTACTTCGGCTCAACGATCGCTGTTTACTCCGATGAATCGACGAAACAAAGTCTTTACAAAAGTCCCAGATGCAAACCAAAGCAGTCCTTTGCTATCCTGCCGTTTACCATAGTGTGAACCGGTTAAGATTGGAGTGCGTCAGTGATTCCGAGAGCTATTTCAGGAATTGTATTTTTGTTGACTTGTATTTGTAACTTAATCGAATGCTTTCCTTGTGTAGAGTGGAGCTAGGAGCAATCAGTATTCATCATGAGCGACGAGCAAATCCGGCAGCATTTTCAAGTCATCCGACAGCAAATCGTAGCACGACAGCGAGACGGTACGGAAGAAATTGATGCAGCGATCGAAGATTTACAAGTGATCTATGAGCAGATGCAGACCCGTTTAGAGATGCTTGAAGAGGTCGAAGAAGATTTATTTCAGCAACAGCAATACTATCAAGATATTTTTCAGTTTTTCCCGATCGCGTCTTTAGTGACAGATGCTAACGGATTAATCTTAGAAGCCAATCAAGCGATCGCAGAATTACTCAATTTGCCGCATAGCTATGTACTCAGGAAACCGCTAGCAGTCTTTATTGAAGAACGCGATCGAACTGAGTTTCGGACTCGGCTGAATCAGCTTGCTCAAAGCAACGGAACTCAAGTCTGGCAAACGCGCCTATGTTCGCGGGATCGTACGCCAGTGAGCGTTGAACTACATATTGCGATCACTCGAAATACGCAGGGACAGATCGAACAATTAAGAATTGGAGTGTACGATTTAAGTCTCTTGCAGCAAACGATCGCCAGTACAGACCTCTCAAATTCTCCTTTGCAGGTTTCGACTCATCAACTTCCTCGATCGCTCGATGGTTTGCAGGTGCTGTTTGTCGATGACGAAGCGGATATCCGCGAATTTGTCACGACTGCGTTAGAGGCGCATGGAATTCGAGTGAGAACGGTTGCAAGTGCGGCAGCGGCTTTAGAAGAATTGGAGCGATTTCGTCCGGATGTTTTGCTGAGTGACAT
>JADEXW010000415.1 GCA_015206935.1 Pseudanabaenaceae cyanobacterium LEGE 13415
AAAAGCGAGACAATTGCGCGATCGCTTTCAGTCGCTTCATCTCTCCCTGGAAATTCCCGATCTGAATCAAGACGATTTTCAACATTTGACCCTGACTCGGCAGATTCAACAGGTTAAAAATCAACTATCGAAAGAACCTGTAACGCTGATTGGCTCTAGTTTCGGAGGATTGACAGCGGCTTGGATTGCTCAGGAATGTTCGCAAGTCGATCGCATTATTCTGCTTGCACCTGCGTTTAATTATTTGAATCATTGGCTGCCGACGATCGCGCCTTCTGAATTGGAGAAATGGCGCGATCATCAGCAGCCAATTTTGGTTTATCACTATGCCAAAGGAAAACCATTGGCTCTCGACTATGGCATCGTTGCGGATTTGACGAAATATGATGAAAGCCAGATTCAAAGAGCCATTCCAACTTTGATTCTGCATGGAATTTATGACGAAACGATTCCGATCGCAGAAAGTCGATCGTATGCAAAGAATCGATCGTGGGTTGAACTGATTGAATTAGAAAGCGATCATGCTTTAGTCGATCAGGAAGAAACCATTTGGCAAGCGATTCAGCGATTTTGTGGAATCGAAACGTAAAGAATTTTATCGATCGTTGCGTCCGATGGTAAGCTAATTTTACTAGAACAAATAGACTATTTTGAGCGCAAATCTTTCAGACAGGAGGTAAATCTACTCAAAGGTAGGGTTTACAGAATTCGGATTTGTGGGTAATTATCTATCTTGCAAGTGACAAGTTCAGGAATGAACTTTCGCTATGTTTGAAAAATAGCGAAAATCAAATTTGAATTCTGCTACTGTCCAAATGCTGGAGATGTCTATCCTAGCGATACACAACTAAGTTATTGTTTCCAAGGTATTTAGCATGGAACCAGAAGTGAAAGAAATGGAAACCTCTACCGTCGAAACGCCTTCGACGATCAAAATGGAACAAGGCGGCTCGTTAGCTCCGATGTCTTCTGATGCAAATAGCGAACAATGGCGCGAAATTGCTGATAAAACTTACTCGATCTTGGCATCGCTGCCCGAATACATTGGCAAATTTTTCACAGAGTACCGTAAGCCGCTCGTGACCGTTGGTCTGATTTTTGGCTCGATCGTATCGGTCAAGCTCACCCTCGCACTCTTAGGCGCAATCAACGATGTGCCTCTTTTGGAGCCGACTTTTGAACTGGTCGGACTCGGTTATACCATTTGGTTTGTGTATCGCTATTTACTCAAAGCCTCGAACCGTCAAGAGTTAGGACAGGAATTCAACAAGCTAAAAGATCAAGTGATCGGGCGTGTCAGCCAGTAGAATTCTGTAAAAATCAGCTAAAGAGGGGAACTCATTCGACCCCTCTTTTTGTTTGAAATACAACGCGATCGACGGTTCTTCCCTCGCTTGACTCTTTTGCACACATCCTTCATAGTTTTTTCAATCAGGATCGCGCTCTATTCCTTGACAAGATGCGCCTTGTCAATCTTTTCAAAACAAGTCTTCGATCGTATTTAATGCAAAAATTTACTCACTATGCGGGTTTTTAAACAGTTATTTGGATCAGCCCTTGCGATCGGCATTTTCGGTCTGATCGCGCTGCCTGCTTCCGCTCAATTGAGTGATACTCAAGTCGATCGCATTGTCGAAGCACTCCGCCAAGCCTCAAAGCCGGAAAATCCCAACACCGGGCTTTACAGCGATTGGCAAGTTAAAGCCTCAAATATTCCCCGCTGGTCGAAAGCGTGCGGCGGTCGAGAAATTACTCCGGCTGAATTTCAGGCAAATCCGGGAACCGCTCGATCGATTGTCACTTGCATTGTTCGAGATGTGATCAAACAAGATGCAAGAGCGATCGGGAATAATGAAACGATCGCGGTTCAACGAGTGGCGGCTTGGTGGATGACCGGAGACTCAAATAAATTTGCCGATCGTGCGATCGCGCCTTACGTTCAAAAAGCGCTGAGAGCCTATCAAACGGCATCCACTGAGAAACCCGCAAAACCACAATCGTTTTACGAACGTTATATGAATGCGGGCTATGATGCCGTTCAGCGAAAAGATCAGAACACGGCACGGCTCTATTTTCAACGCGCATTAGACGAACGCCCACAGGATAAATTCGCGCTGCAAGCCCTTCGCAATCTTGGAGCAGCACAACGAGATTCCAATCGTCCCACTCCGATTACTGAAAAACCCAATCGTTAAATTCACCGATGAAACTGATCAAATTCTCCGCTGCACTGTTGAGTAGTGTGGCTTTGTTAACTGCAAATAGCGCGATCGCTCAATCGGCTCAGTGGACAAGAATCACTGAGAATTCGGTGAGAGATCGATTCTTTGTCGATGCGAGTTCGATTCAGCGCAATGGCTCGATCGTTTGGTATTGGGAATATCGCGAATTTCCAGAAGCGAATAATGCACTGCTGGATGTGAAAGTGGATCAGCCTGTTCATGGGGCGGTGATTCGCTGGTCAGCGGATTGTTCAACTGGAGCGCAACGGTTGAGAAAAGTCAATGCCTACACGACGAATCGGAAGCTGATTCAGAAGTTTGATTATGGCAACGATGGAATGCTGCTTCGACCCCAAGCAGGAAGCAGTACACACAAGGTGATGGACTACGTTTGTCGTCAACCTCAGAAAAGATAATTGCTTCTGAAATATACTTGAGGGCAAGCGCTTTTCTTTTCGTTTATGTCTGTTTCTCCTCCACAAGTTCTGACGCTCGAAGCGTTTCTCAAACTTCCGAATCTGGAAGAATCGCCTGCATGGGAATACGTCAATGGCGTTGCTTGATTCTCGTCTTCGCGCCGCAGCGTGAACCCGTCATTTATAGAGACGATCGCCAACTTCCGGTACTCGCAGAAATTAATCTCACACTGACCCCCGCAGAAATCTTTGATTGGGTGAACATCAATCGGCGCTTAACCTAATCCTAAATCAACTGCAATTCGGTGAGCGCAAGCAAATCCTGAGAAAGCGACTGCATTTAAGCCTTGTCCAGGGAAGGTGCTGTCGCCAACACAATAGAGATTTGCGATCGCGGTTCGATTAAATGGCATTCCAAGCAGTCCCAGCAGTTTACGCGAAGGAACGGGCCCGTACGTGCCGTTATCTCGTCCCAAAAAGCGGCGATGCGTTCTGGGTGTGCCGACTTCTTGGAAATCTAAACCTCGATCGAGATCGGGAATGATTTGGGTTAATCGCTCGATCAGTCGATTCGCGGCTTGTTCTTTTTTCTGAGCGTATTCACTTGGAGAAAGATTCTCCCATTCTTGTATCCAACTGGGTGTAAAAGTGTGTACGATGTGATGTCCTTCTGGTGCAAGACTTGGATCGAGCAATGTTGGAATCGATACAAAAATTGTTCCTTGTTCTGCTTCCATGTCATCCCAATTCTCTAACAGAATGTGATGACATTCGATTCCCGCAGGTAATGACTCAGCTTTCACTCCCAAATGCAAACTCAGGAAACTTGGAGATTGCTGATAGCGTTGACTCCATTTTTTCTCAGAGTTTGGCTTCTGTGTAGATGGCATCAGTTTCTCGAATGTATCCCAGCGTGTTGCATTCGATACTACTCGTTTCGCTCGGAATGTTTCACCAGATGCAATCTTTACGCCAACTGCGCGATTATTTTCGACTAAAATTTCTGTGACTCTGGCTTTGTATTTGATGTGACTGCCAGCGTTTTCTAAACCTTCCACTAATTTTTGCGCGATCTGACCGACTCCACCTTTGGGATAGTTAATGCCGCCGTAATGTCGATCGCTAAACACCATTCCTGCGTTAATCATCGGAGTACGATCGGCAGGCACAACCGACCAGATATAGCACTCTGCATCAATGAACTTTAGAAGTTGCGGATCTTGAATGTATCGACGGGCAATATCTCCCACATTTTGAGGCAAATATTTCACTAATCCCAAACAAGCAAATGGATGCTGGAAAAATACGCGAGTTAGATATCGTGGCTCTTCAAGAGACAGCAATTCCATCGCATTCAGACAATTAAATACTTTCCAACACTCATCATAAAATTGCCGAATGCCTTTCTCTTCGTGTGGAAAGTACGCGGTTAATTCTTGCAAAAACTTTTCGTACTCGCGATGAACTTTCAGATCTAAGCCATCGGGTAAGTGATAGTGAACTTGAACCGGATCAGGAATCGTCTCGATCGACATTCCCACACCATCCAAAGCACGAGTTAGAAGATTCGTCGTTCCCTTATCTCCGAACCCGAAGATCATTGATGCGCCGACATCAAAACGGTAGCCATCTTCGCGATCGAAATATCCTGCACTCCCGCCCGGAATCAGATAGCGCTCTAAAACTAAGACTTTGGCTCCTTTAGCAGCGAGTTGGGTAGCAGTGACTAATCCCCCAATTCCAGACCCAATCACAATGACATCGTACTCAGTAGAACTCATGAAACCTGCGATCGCTTAACTTCACAGACTTCAGTGTATCGAGATTCGGTCATGCTTTGGCGGCAAAGTTCTTTCCTGTGGGGGAGACTTGATTGGCGGCAAATCTTTCAAACTAGATTCCATTGAATTTTAGGAGTTTCGGATGGCTTCTCCCACTCGTTTAACTGGATTGGATTTAGTTGATTGTGCGAGAGCGAACGCTAAACAGGGCATCGAAACGGCGGCAAATCTGTGTGGATATGGAACGGATTTAGAAGGGTTTCGCGCCGAGTTGAAACGAGCGTGTGATCATATGCGGATCGAGTTTCATGAATTGAGCGACTTGATTAAAGATCAGCCCGTTGCTGTGAGTTTAGATGGTGTGATTGTTGAACCAGATTCGCCTGGAGAATTATAGAAATAACGGGAGTTTGGACGGGAGTGAAGTGCTTCGTTGTGGGCGGCTAATGCCCCCTAAATTCCCCAAATTTGGGGGATTTAGACTCTTGCTCCCCCAGAATTGGGGGTCTACCGTGTATACATAAGTCTTTTCGCTACGGTTAAATCGGCTAATGCCCCCTAAATCCCCCAATTCTGGGGGACTAAGAAGTAAGATCCAGCTTCAAAGTCCCCCAATTTTGGGGGATTTAGGGGGCTGAAGACGACTAAAACGCAGTGAGAAAGAGATGTGTATAAACAGTAGGAATTGGGGGTTGGGGGG
>JADEXW010000416.1 GCA_015206935.1 Pseudanabaenaceae cyanobacterium LEGE 13415
GGGTGAAGCCCGTGATAGGCATGGGGAGGTAATAGCCCCTCCCGCGCCGCTGTTAGGCGGCAGAGTCTCAAAATCCATACGAGTAACCGTCCTTTCTGTGAATTGGTTTGCCGTATTTGTGGCTAATTCCTGCCACTCTTCCGGTCGTCGTGGCGATATCGAAACTGCCTGATGCACGACAGAGAACGCGACCGACATAAGAGCCGATTTTCTTGCCTGCCGTGACTGTGGCAGTAACGATATCGCCTGTTTGAAAGCCTTTGTGAATCTGGACTCGTGAACGATGCCGCGTTGGGAAACCGTATTTATCGGTTCCGCACATTTGGCGAGTTCCATGTCCTTTCGCTGCAATTAGTAGCGGCTTTGAGATGAGGATTTCGAGCGATTCAACTTGACCCACACACGCCGCATCTAACCAGTGCGCTTTGGGTAGCTCTAATCGAGTGCGGTTGAACTTGGTTTGTCCGCCCGTTCCCGTGATTACTGGTAGCCCTGTTGCTTTCAGAGCATTGAACAATGCCCAACGGGTGCTATTGACAGCACTCGCGTCTTTCAGCGGTGATTTCGCTTGCTTCAGAATTCGATTCAGCAAATCAGGTTTTCCCGCTAGAAAATCGCGGATATCTTGATTCCCCTTGCTCTGATTGCAATCGTGACAAGCTAACGCCAGATTAGAAACACGGTCGGAACCGCCCTTCGAGCGTGGGTGAATATGTTCGATTTCCAATGGCACATTCTCTACTGAGCAGTAAGCACATTTCCGGTTCCACTTTTCCAGCAAGTACTCGCGAATCTCGTAGCCTTGCAATTCTCCCTGTTGATACTGAACGCCTGAGATTTCGACATTCTGCATCAGTTGAGTATCAAACCGAACTAGCTCTTGAACAATTGAGCCGATGGGCGCAAGTCGCATGAACCGACGAACCCAAGTCATGATTGTTAATACCCGATGCTGCAAGGACGGTGCAAGCCAACCATCAGGACGAGTGCGATTCAGAAACCGAGCTTTGCGATAGCGAGTTTTGCGATTCCGCCTCCCGCGCCGCAATGAACGACGGGACAGTAACGCATCTTTGATTTGCATCCCCCGGTGCTGCAATTCGGCTCCGAATAGAATTCGATTCCCTTGTTTGATTGCAATCCCTGTGACTTTGGAGCCTGGATCTAATTTGAGTTCCAAATCTTGAACAGGTGCATCGGGACGCGCTTCTTTCAGGATGATGGTGAACGGATAACGACGAAACACCGCCGCTTTTCCAGTGTTGAGAAGTTGACGCGCAACGCAAGGATGAATCGGGTTTAGCGGTCGTTTGTGAGTATCGAGAACAAATACAAAGTTGGACATTGAAATCTCCATTGCTGGGTAATGTTCGCTTCGCCAATGTTTTCAAGGCTTGTCGTGCTGGTTGCACTTCCTTAACCCATTACAGATGTTTAACAACCAGCGATAGAGCGACAAACTAGCGACGCATTTGTAGGTATCGTGACCTTGAAAACGTAGTCCAAGGGAGGACTGAGGCTGGTCATGTCGTGGCTCGTATCCCGCTCGAAGAGTCGGGCAGTCTACAAGCCCCTGCCTTTAGGCATGGGGTTCATGACGAAGTCAAACCGTATCGAATGCAACGTCCTGCAAAGAAAGCGTTATCATAGCCTTTGTCATAACAGGAACGGCTATGGGACGGCAGCGAGGATTATTAATCTTAATTTTGGTGCTGGTGCTTGGCTCGATCTATATCATCTTTGATCAGCGCCACTTTCCAGCACTTTTGGGCTTAGACTTGCGCGGCGGATCGCAGATTACGATCCAGGTTAAGCCTACCGCAGAAATTAAAACCATTACGTCACAACAACTCGAAGACGTACAGCGCGTGATCGAAGGTCGGATTAACGGGTTGGGCGTGTCAGAGCCACTCGTACAAACTGCTGGCGAAGATCAGATTCTGGTTCAATTGCCGGGTGTGAATGATCCAGAACAAGCCGAGCGCGTTCTAGGTGGAACGGCGCAACTAGATTTCCGCGCTCAGAAAGCGGGAACTGAGGCGAGATTGCCGATCGAACAATCGCTCCGCCAAGATCTCTTGAGAAAACAAGACGAATTGCGGAAATCAGGAGATCAAAAAGCGATCGAAGAAAATCAAGCCGCATTGAAGCGCAGTAATGATGCGATCGCGTCTCTGTTTGAGGCACCTGCGCTAGTCGGTAAAAATCTCAAAAATGCCTTTCCAGAATCTGCACCCGGATCAAATTCGTTCAGCGTTGGTCTGCAATTTGACGAAGAAGGCGGTAAGAAGTTTGCAGAGTTAACAAAAACTTTGGCGGGGACAGGTCGATCGCTTGGAATCTTCCTTGATAATGGTCTGATTAGTTATCCAACTGTTGGAGCTGAGTTTGCTCAAACCGGGATTACAGGCGGAGGCGCAACGATTACCGGACGATTCACCGCGCAAGAAGCAACCGATCTCGCCGTTCAGCTTCGAGGTGGCGCGTTACCGCTTCCGGTTGAAGTCGTTGAAAACCGAACCGTTGGCGCAACCTTGGGACGTGACAGTATTCAAAGCAGTGTCTACGCTGGGGTAGGCGGATTGCTGCTCGTTCTCGGTTTCATGATCGTCTACTACCGTCTACCGGGTGTGATTAGTGCGATATCGCTTGTGATTTATGCGCTGTTGACCTATGCCGGATTCAAACTCCTGGGTGTGACCTTGACGCTACCTGGAATTGCTGGATTTATTTTGAGTATTGGGATGGCAGTTGACGCGAATATTCTGATCTTTGAGCGGACTCGTGAAGAGTTACTGGCTGGGAAAACACTTTATCGATCGGTTGAATCCGGTTTCTTCCGCGCTTTCTCCAGCATTCTCGATAGTAACGTCACAACCGCGATCGCTTGTGTTGCTCTGATCTGGTTCGGGTCAGGACTCGTGAAAGGATTCGGGGTCACACTCCTCTTAGGGGTTGCGATTAGTATGTTTACTGCCGTCACATGCAGCCGCACCTTGATGATGTACGCGATCACGTTTCCGGGACTCCGCAAACCTGAATGGTTCTGTCCCAATCTGCCTAAAGCTAAACAATCGACTCCGGAGACCTCCTCATGAAACTGAACGTCATTCGCCAGAGAGGATTGTGGTGGGCAATTTCTACGATTTGCATTCTTGCAGGCATCATTGCAATGGTGATTCTGCAAACGCAAATTGGTACACCATTGCGTCCGGGTCTCGACTTTAAAGGAGGAACTCGGCTTCAGGTGGAACTGGATTGTAGTGTTCCTGGAAACTGTGACAAGCCGATTAGTCTAGACGCGATTCGTGGAGTGTTGGAATCGCAGAATCTAGGGGATGCCAGTATTCAACTTGTTGGACAAGAACAGCGAGCCGCTTTGATTCGGACAAGCACGTTGAGTGTAGATCAGCGGACTAAATTGCAGTCTGAACTCGAATCAAAAGTCGGTAAGTTTGATGTGAAGAAAACGCAGATTGATACGGTCGGGCCCACGATCGGTAGACAACTTTTCCAGTCTGCCTTGATCGCGCTGATCGTGTCGTTTGCAGGTATCACGCTGTATATGACCTTCCGCTTTGAGTTGGATTATGCGATTTTCGCAATCATCGCACTCTTCCACGATGTCTTGATCACGGTTGGTTTCTTCGCGATTCTCGGACTTACGCCATTACGAACCGAAGTCGATAGTTTGTTCGTCGTGGCGCTATTAACGATCGTCGGTTTCTCGGTAAACGACACAGTTGTCATTTACGATCGCGTTCGCGAAACGATTCAACTCAATCCGGGTCAGCATATTAACGAGATCGTTGATGATGCGGTGAATCAGACCTTAACTCGATCGATCAACACGACTTTAACCGTACTCTTAACCCTGTTTGCGCTCTTCTTCTTCGGGGGAGAAACGCTGAAGAACTTTGCCCTAGCGCTGATTATCGGATTTACGATGGGTGCGTATTCAAGTATCTTCATCGCGAGTTCACTGTTAGCACTTTGGCGAGAGAAGCGGGGACGGGCGTTTGCGCCTGTGAAAACTGTCGAAGCGAGTAGCGACTAGGTTAAAAGCGTATGACTCCTCCGGATTTTATTGATCCGTCTGAACTTGATCCCAAATTTCAAGCTGCCGTTCAACGCCTGCATCGGATGACAGTGATTGGACGGTGGCTTGTGGTGATCGGGCTATGGTTAACGATCGGGGTTTTAAGTCTTTGGGGCTTGAGCTATCCGATCTCATTAATGATGCAGTATTTTACTTGGGCAGCACTGCGACACGGATTGGCAGGAAATATTCCAGCTACGATCGGGCTTGGGATTTGTATTGGTATGACCCTGAGCGTTCTGATTTGGCAAAGTCGGAATATTCTATTTGGTCTTCCGGCGGATGAGCGTCAACGGCTTGAGAAAACGGTTCTAAAGATTCGTCAGCAAGGACGCAGCCATCCGCTTTGGCA
This sequence comes from Pseudanabaenaceae cyanobacterium LEGE 13415, assembly GCA_015206935.1. Lineage (GTDB taxonomy): Bacteria > Cyanobacteriota > Cyanobacteriia > Leptolyngbyales > Leptolyngbyaceae > Leptolyngbya. Next base: position 4,452 of record JADEXW010000416.1, read on the forward strand.
ATGGATTGAGCCGAACGAAAAATCTTAGGTGCTTGGAACTCAATTTCTCGCTACCGTTAAGAAAGTGAGTTTCAAGAGATCCTATGCAAAGCTCTGAAAGAAATTCTTCATTCACAGTCTTTCTACAAGTGGCAACACTTGCTTCAATTCTTGCCGCGATCGTCATTAATGCGCTTTCCAATGCGTTCCCAGTCGGAGGGCTAAATATTGGCGCGATCGCGAATACCATTCTCAGCGGTGTTCTAATCACGCCACAGAATTACGCCTTTGCAATCTGGGGTGTCATTTATATTGGATTGCTTGGCTTTGGAATTTACCAAGTCCTACCCTCGCAGCGGTTCAATTCGCATTTAATAAAATTACGCGCTCCGATCATTTGGGCATCTGTTTTCCAAATCGTTTGGGTGTATCTGTTTCAATTTCGGCAATTCTGGTTATCCGTTCTCTTCATGTTCGGAATTTTGCTGAATCTGATTGCTGCTTATATTTGGTCAAGAATTCCAAAATCTCAGATTTCCCGTGAGGAAAAATGGTTAGCTCGGATTCCGATTGGTATTTATCTCGGTTGGATTAGTGTGGCATCGATCGTGAATGTTGCTTCTGCACTTTATGCGTCTCGCTGGAATGGATTTGGCATCGATTCAGTGATTTGGACAGTGTTAATG
>JADEXW010000417.1 GCA_015206935.1 Pseudanabaenaceae cyanobacterium LEGE 13415
ATGCGGCAGTTCCACTACTTCCCCAAGTCGGTGAATTATCGTCGTTGCCAAGCCATATACCTGTTACCAATTGAGGAATATATCCGATAAACCAAAGGTCACGGGCATTTTCGGAGGTTCCAGTTTTTCCAGCCACGGGTCGATCGAGTTGGGCAGGTCGTCCGGTTCCTTCATTCACCACTTCTCGCATCATCCAATTCGTGATGGCGGCGGTGTCTGCATCTAAGACGCGCTTGGGTTTGTAGTTGGAATCGTAGAGAACTTTGCCGTTTCGATCGACAACTCGTCGAATGGCATGAGGTTTAACGTGATTTCCCTGAGTGGCAAATACACCGTATGCACTCGTGATTTCTAGCGGATTCACTTCATACGCGCCTAATGCCAGCGAGTAAGTTGGCTCCATCTTCGAGCCAACACCCATACTCCGAGCCAGCTTAATAACAGGCTCAAATCCAACATCCATCAATACTTTGACTGCAACGGTATTGATCGACTTGGTGAGCGCTGATTTCATGCTCTGCCAGCCCGAATACTTGTTGCCGTAGTTCTTGGGCTGATAGCCATCGACCATAAACCGTTCATCTAGGTACGATCGATTCGGTGAAAATCCTGCTCCAACCGCAGTCGCATACACAAACGGTTTGAAAGTCGATCCGGGTTGTCTCTGTGCCTGAGTTGCCCGGTTGAATTGACTTTCTTTGTAAAAATCGTAGCCGCCAACCATCGATCGAATCTCACCATTGCGCGGATCGATCGCGACGAGTGCGGCTTGCTTGAATCCTTCTGAGTTTCCATCGATCGTAATGGCATTCCGAATTGCCTTATCTGCGGTTCTTTGCCATTTCGCGTTTAAAGTCGTTTCGACCGTGACTCCTCCAGCTGCGATCGCATCTTTCGGAACCAGTTTCTCAAGCTCTTGCTGCACGTAATAAGTGAAATACGGGGCAGAGCTTTGAATATTCTTTGGAGTACTCGGCTTTACGACGAGTTTTTCAGCTTGTGCCGCTTGCGATTCTGTTTCAGTAATGTAGCCGGCAACGACCATTTTATCGAGAACTGCATTTCGTCGCTCTTGTGCCTTTTCCAAACTCACTAGCGGCGAATACAAGCTCGGTGCTGGAGGCAAGCCTGCGATCGTTGCCATTTCTCCCAAAGTCAACTGATCCACAGGCTTGCTGAAATAGATCCAAGCTGCATCCGCAACTCCATAAGCATTTGAGCCGAGGTAAACGAAATTGAGATATTTCTCTAGAATCTCTTTCTTATCGACATTGCGTTCGAGTTTTTGAGCAATCAGCGCTTCTCGAACTTTTCGACCCATACTGCGATCGTCTTGATTGAGAAACACAATTCGAGACAACTGCTGCGTAATCGTACTGCCACCTTCAAGCACATCGCGAGAAGTCAAGTTCCGAAAAACAGCACGTCCAATTCCTTGAAAATCGATGCCGTTGTGGTCGTAAAAGCGGCGATCCTCAGAGGCAACAAAGGCTTGAACTAAACGATCGGGCATTTTATCGATCGTTAATCGATCTCTCGTCGCGGGACCCAACTGATGCAGCACTGTTCCATCCGAAGCGCGAATCGTCAGCGTTTCTGGGCGTGCAAAACTCTTAAGTTCGCCTGGATTCGGCAAGCTTTGATCGATCTCGATCGATGCCACTCGAATCGCGGTGAATCCGAACACTACTACCGTCCCCGCAACCATTACATTCTTCGCTTTCTTCGTCTTGAGAGGGGCGGGAATTTTTTGCTCAAACGCTTGGAGGCGAGTGGTTGCTCCATCAAGCCAATTGCGGAACCCTGCGAGTCGCGGATGCTCTAGCAGCTTCACTACATTGCGCTTTGCCCGGTCTCGTCTGCGAGATTTAGTCGGGCGCTTCTTTCCGTCGGTTCCGTCTGTCATGGAGTCTAACCCTTTTGGGGAACGATCGATCCGAGTGAATTTGCTGCTGCGCTTCGAGCTACTCTTCGCCACATTCGTGCCTCACACACAAATAGAATGCTAATTTTCCGCAAGAATCAGGCTAACAACCTTCGCTAGATTGACGGAAAGCAATCCTTCCGTCAACCGTATTCATTGAGCAAAGTGATAATCTTCTGCTGCGGAAACAGAAGATGCTCTACAATTCGTAGAATTACTGAGGTTTAGTTTACAAGACTTTAACTGATTTGCGATCGCACCCTCCAGATTTTCTAGCTTGCGATTCGTCATCCGGAGAAGGGGTTCACGATCGTGAAAGAAATCCAGCGTTTCGCCACAATCCAGCGAACCACGAAAGACTGGATTTAAGCTACTAGATCGCTCTAGTGTTTAACACTTTGTAACCTTAGCCAGTTCCGTTCCAGCCACGTTTTAGACTTGTACAGAATCTCCAAATTTATCCAGGCTTTGACATTTCCTATGTTTCCAACCCATCGCCCTCGTCGGCTTCGCAATCATCCTCAACTGCGCCGCATGGTGCGCGAAAACGTTTTAACAACCAGTGATTTGATTTATCCGTTGTTTGCTGTACCCGGTGAAAGTATTGCAAACGAAGTGCGATCGATGCCAGGGGTGTATCAGTTATCGATCGATAAAATTGTCGAGGAAGCAAAGCAGGTTTACGATTTGGGCATTCCTTCGATTATTTTGTTCGGAATTCCAGATGATAAAAATACGGATGCAACCGGAGCTTGGCACGATTGCGGCATTGTTCAAAAAGCTGCAACAGCCGTAAAAGAAGCAGTTCCAGAGTTGATCGTGATTGCAGATACTTGCTTGTGTGAATACACTTCTCACGGACATTGCGGCTATCTCGAAGTCGGTGATTTAACGGGACGGGTACTGAATGATCCGACTTTAGAACTGTTGAAGAAAACAGCAGTTTCACAAGCAAAAGCAGGAGCAGATATCATTGCACCGTCTGGAATGATGGATGGGTTTGTGGCTGCCATTCGAGAAGGCTTAGATGAAGCGGGATTCCAAGACATTCCGATTCTGTCTTATGCCGCGAAATACGCCTCTGCTTACTATGGTCCATTCCGGGATGCAGCGGAATCGACACCACAATTTGGCGATCGACGGACTTATCAGATGGACCCTGGTAATTCACGTGAAGCAATTAAAGAGATTGAATTAGATATTGCTGAAGGTGCAGATATGCTCATGGTCAAGCCTGCTCTGGCTTACATGGATATCATTCACCAAGTGAAGCAAGCCTCGAATTTGCCTGTTGCAGCTTACAACGTATCAGGCGAATATGCGATGGTGAAAGCGGCTGCACTCAATGGCTGGATTGATGAAGAACGAGTTGTGATGGAAACGCTACTGAGCTTCAAACGGGCGGGAGCAGATTTGATTCTGACGTATCACGCGAAAGATGCTGCTCGTTGGTTAGGGGCATAGTTGCAATTTCATCGTTAGGACACTTTTGAAAAGCCCCCCAGCCCCCAAGTTTGGGGGAGCAAGAGTCTTGAACAAGCAGAATTGGGGGTTTGGGGGCGACTCCGAGGATGTCCGAATCTAAACTTTTACTGCGATAAAAATTCAGAAATCAAGCCCGATCGAACTGTTTCCATCTGCACACTCGATCGGAGAACGAACAATGGTGGAACTGACAGGACGAGTAATTTATGCAGGTGAAGCAGGGTATGAAGATGCTCGATCGAACTTTAATGCTCGATTTTCAGCTTCACCGTTTGCGATCGTCTTTTGTCAGTCGGTTCAAGATGTGATCAATGCAGTAAATTGGGCGCGAATTAGCGGAATTCCAGTACGGATCAGAAGTGGAAGACATAACTATGAAGCATTTTCAGTTGCGAATGATGCGCTAATCATTGATCTCAATGATATGGAGCAGATGCAAGTTAAAGATGGAAAAGCAACCATTCAAGCAGGTGCAGAACTCGTTCCTATCTATGAAACACTGAGCGCCCAAGGCGTTACAATTCCGGGTGGATCTTGTGCCACAGTGGGCATTACAGGACTGACATTAGGGGGCGGATATGGACTACTCGCAAGATGGAAAGGATTAACTTGTGATAGTTTGCTATCGGTTGAATTCGTCACAGCAGCAGGCAAAGTGATCACGGCAAATGCAACTCAGAACGCAGATTTGTTCTGGGCACTGCGGGGAAGTGGTGGCGGCAACTTTGGGATTGTTACTTCGCTCAGTTATCAAGTGCATCCGATCGATAAAGTCACCCTCTATCAATTGAGTTGGAATTGGACAGAGATCGAGCGAATCATGCAGTTCTGGCAGACTTGGGCACCGAAAACCGACGATCGACATACGAGTATTCTCAAGTTAGTTCCCGAATCGGTTGGCTCTCTATTCGTCGTGGGTCAATTTGTCGGAACTGAAGCGGAATTGCGGCAAATTCTCGAACCCTTACTAGCACTGGCTCCAAAAGCTATCTCGATCGAAACGTTACCCTACATTGAAGCCGTGTATGCGTTTGCTGGATTGAAACCGGGATATCCGAAACGGTTAGCACATTGGCATGGTTCGCAGACGAAGTTTAAGAATGCTTCAGATTATGTAGCTCACCCCTTGAGTGCAGACGGAATTGCGACTGTGATCAATTTTCTCAAGCAAACACCGAGTAAAAATATCGTGCTGCAATTTGATAGTTATGGAGGCGCGATCGCAAAAATTCCTTCAGATGCAACTGCTTTCCCACATCGGCAAGTTTTGTTCAACATTCAATATCAAACCTATTGGACAAAACCACAGGATCAAACCGCGCATATCAACTGGGTGCGGAACTTTCGAGCCGCGATGCAACCCTATGTCACAGGCGGATGTTATATCAACTATTGCGATCGAGATTTGAAAAACTGGCAAACTGCATACTATGGCAACAACTGGCAGAAACTTAAACAAGTGAAACAGAAGTATGACCCGGACAACTTTTTTAACTTCGAGCAGAGTGTAACTAAATAAACATAGACTTTGTTCGATTCCTCCTGATAGAATCCTCCATGTAAAGAAGCGCACGATTGACTTTACTCCGATCCACTGTCTGGGTATGCTCACAGCAGTAGAGATAGTAGGTATTTATGCGGCGTTCCCTGTGGAAATCCTTGCGAGGAGGCATGAAAGACGATAATTTTCTCAGGTTT
>JADEXW010000418.1 GCA_015206935.1 Pseudanabaenaceae cyanobacterium LEGE 13415
TTGAACCTCGATCGCTCCAATTCGCGCTTGAGAAATTTCCAGCTTCTCCTTTGGCGTTTCCTGGTAAGGTTTTAGCGAATCAACATTTATTTATTGCCGATACGGGACATCAGCGAATTGTGATTAGCTCGATCGAGGGTGACATTCTCGATACTGTTGGAACTGGGAAAGCAGGGTTAGTTGATGGAATGTTTGATCAAGCTGAATTTTCAGCACCGCAGGGGATGATATTCGATCGAGAAACTCAACTACTTTACGTCGCCGATACTGGAAATCATGCAATTCGTTGTGTCGATTTGAACGCGAAAACAGTTAAAACGATCGCTGGAACTGGAAATCAGAGCCGAATCATTTATCCGCATGGTGGCAAAGCGTTAGAAGTTGACTTAAATTCGCCTTGGGATTTGGAGAAAATTGACGATCGTATTTTCATCACAATGGCGGGTTCACATCAGATTTGGAAATTAAGCGAAAATACAATTCAGACATTCGCAGGAACGGGAGCAGAAGCAAGTTTTGATGGAGCAATTCAAGAGGCGGCATTTGCTCAACCGAGTGGAATTACAACGAATGGGAAAGAGCTATTTATTGCGGATAGCGAAACGAGTTCGATTCGATCGATAAATCTGAAAACCAATCAAGTTAAAACAATTTGTGGAGGTGGCGATTTATATAACTTCGGTGATGTTGATGGATTTGGTGAAACTGCACGATTGCAGCATTGTTTAGGGATTGAATTTAAGGAGAATCTTTGGATTGCAGACACTTATAATCACAAGATTAAGCGAGTGGATTCAAATGGATATTGTGAATCGATCGTCTCCGATTTCTTAAATGAACCTTCTGGAATTAGTGCCACAGAAACGCATTTATTCATCGCTGATACAAACAATCATATGATTCGGAAATTAGATTTGAAAACATTGGAAATAACATTGATCGACTTTCCGAATCTCTGCGCCCCGAATGTCTGTCTTCCTCACTAAAAAAGGCGCTCCGAAGAACGCCCTCACTTATCGGAGAAAACCTTACTGCGCGTTTTGGCGATACCAATCGATCGTATTTTTCAACCCTTGCTCAAAGCCCACTTCAGCCGTAAATCCGAAGCGCTCTTTTGCTCGTTCAGTATCTAAACAACGACGCGGTTGACCATTGGGCTTATCCGTTTCCCAAACAATCTCGCCTTTGAACTCCATCAAATCGCACAGCAGCGTGATCAGATCACGAATCGAAATTTCTTCACCTGTTCCCAAATTCACCGGATCAGGATCGCTATATTTCTGAGTTGCAACCACGATTCCTCGCGCTGCATCATCCACATAGAGGAATTCACGAGTCGGACTACCATCGCCCCAAACCGGAAGCTCAGTCAATCCTTGTTGTTGTGCCTCATGCACTTTCCGAACCAATGCCGGAATCACATGAGAACTACGCGGGTCGAAATTATCTCCAGGCCCGTACAGATTCACAGGCAGTAAGTAAATGCCATCAAATCCATATTGCTGGCGATACGATTGAAGCTGCACCAAAAGCGCCTTTTTCGCGACTCCATACGGTGCATTGGTTTCTTCTGGGTAGCCGTTCCAGATATCGTCTTCTTTGAACGGAACAGGCGTGAATTTGGGATACGCGCAAATCGTTCCAGCACAGACAAATTTCTGTACACCCGCCTCGTAAGCGGCATGAATTAATTGCGTTCCCATCATCAAGTTGTCGTAAAACAACTCGGCAGGTTTTTCGCGATTGAGTCCAATGCCCCCAACGTGAGCCGCTAAGTGAATCACAATATCTTGCTGATCCACCGCGCGTTGACAGTTTTCCATCTTGCGGAGATCGAGATCTTGCGATCGCGGAACCGTAATCTTTTGTGGATCAGCTCCCGCTTCACAAAGTTGATGAACCACTTGGCGACCGAGAAACCCTGCTCCACCTGTGACCAGAATGCGCTTGTTTTGGAAATCTAAAGTTGTTGAGGTCATGGCGCTTGTTTCCGTAAGTTTTCCTAGAAGGACACCCCAATCAAACTTTGACGAATGGTGGCATAGTCTTCGACTTTCGACGGCCCGTTACCATTCGGATTGATGCCCAACGCTTGCAAGTCAGCATCCACCATCAAATGCACTAACTCTTCAAACGTGACAGAAGGTTCCCAGTTCAGAAGCTTCTTCGCTTTCGCTGGATCACCAATCAATAGATCAACTTCTGCGGGACGGAGATAGCGCTCATCGAATTCAACATAGTCATGCCAGTCGAGATTCACTCGTCCAAAGGCAATATCAAGGAATTCATGGACTGAGTGAGTTTCACCCGTTGCGACAACGTAATCATCCGGTTGCTCTTGTTGCAACATTAACCACATCGCCCGGACATAATCTTTGGCATAACCCCAGTCGCGTTTTGCATCAAGGTTGCCCATGTAGAGCTTCTTCTGTTGTCCAGCGACGATACGAGCCACTGCGCGGGTAATCTTACGAGTTACGAAGGTTTCGCCACGGCGGGGAGATTCGTGATTGAACAGAATTCCATTGCACGCGAACATATCATAGGATTCGCGGTAGTTGACGGTTTGCCAGTGTGCGAACACTTTCGCGCAGGCGTAAGGGCTACGGGGGTAGAACGGAGTTTCTTCGGTCTGAGGAACCGCTTGCACCTTACCGTACATTTCAGATGAACCCGCTTGGTAATAGCGAACTTCTGATCCGGTGCGCTGTTGATAGTCACGAGCGGCTTCTAGGATTCTCAGTGCGCCCATTCCGACTGCATCAGCGGTGTATTCAGGGGCATCAAAGCTGACTCGGACGTGAGACTGAGCGCCCAAGTTATAAATTTCTTGCGGCTGGACTTCTTCGAGAATGCGGCGTAAAGTCGTGCCGTCTGTGAGATCGCCGTAGTGTAAAAAGAGCCGCGCTCCTTCAACGTGCGGGTCTTCGTAGATGTGATCAATCCGATCGGTATTGAAGGTGGAGGTGCGGCGAATGATGCCATGCACTTCATAGCCTTGCTCCAGTAGTAATTCCCCTAAATAAGAGCCATCTTGACCCGTGATACCCGTTAACAGTGCGCGTTTACGTTGCGTCATTCTTTGCTTTCCTCACCTGCAATTACAGAGACGGTTAGAGATTGTCGATGCTGAGTCATTCCATCGGGTCTGAATCAAAGCACATAAAACAAGCTGTTCCTAGTTAACCCTAAGCGCAGTACAAATCACACCAACCCTACCGTGAAAGGTTCGGCTTGTGTGTTAAGAAACCGTGGATTTGAGAAAAAGTTTCGCTGAAGTTCAGGTTAGTGGATTTCTTCCCATACGGCTGTCACAGCTTTTGACAAGTGATCGGATTGCCTGGATTGAGAAGCAATCTGTCTAAGCTGCTAACCATTACGACGGCGATCGAGGGTATCCGGATCACGACGTAAATATAAAGTTTTGGTTTAGTAGGCTCCGTTGTTTTTCGGGAAAATGACAACGCCGATCGTTTTGAACACAATCCACAAATCGAGCCAGAAATTTCGGAAGCTGGCGTAATACACATCAATGCGGATGCGCTGCGGATACGGAATATCGTTACGTCCTGAAACTTGCCACAAGCCTGTAATACCAGGACGAATCGTGAGAACAGTTTCGATATGGCTTCCATATTTTGGCAGTTCTTCGACCACGAGTGGGCGAGGGCCAACGACACTCATGTCGCCCATGAGAACGTTCCAGAACTGGGGAAACTCGTCCAGGCTGGTGATTCGCAAAAAGCGACCGATCCAAGTGATTCGAGGATCGTATTTCAGCTTGAAATTTGTTTCAAATTCGTGCCGCATCTGAGGCGAGGAGTTCATCAGATCGAGTAGCATCTCGTCTGCATTTCGCACCATCGTTCTGAATTTGATGCAGCCAAACCGCTTGAAACCTTTCCCAACCCGTTCTTGCACGTAAAAAATTGGACCTGGAGAACTCAGGGCAATTAGTAACGCCAAAATCAGATAGACGGGAGAAAAGAGAATGAGAACGGAGAGCGAAAACACAATATCGAATAGACGTTTGGCAAAATCGCCATCAAGCGCATCCCAAGTATTGAGAATCAACGGTTTTCCACGCTTGAAGATCGACCGAATCCGCTTGCCGGGGACAAATTGGCTATCGGCAGTCATCTTACTCCTTACTGTTCCACACCACACACAGTCCTGATCATAAAGCCATAGACTCTTTTAGCGTTAAATTTGCTCCCCAATCGGGAAGTATTTTTAGCGAATTGGGTCGTTTTTAAGAATGTAACCGAGTTCGGAATTCTTGATAGGCTCGATCGATAAAATCAAGATACCGCTGTTTAAACAAATCCGGATGAAATTTAAGCGCATGTGTTCGAGCATTTTCGGGATGAAAATTCGATCGATGCTGCTCAAACGCATGAACCGCTTCGACGATCGCGCTTTCGGTTTGGGTTGAGAATAGAATTCCCGTTCCATCTTGTGATGTTCGTAAGTCTTGCACAGTTTCCGCTGTTCCGCCTGCACCGTAAGCAATAACTGGAGTTCCACAGGCTTGCGCTTCCACGGGAGCGATCCCAAAATCTTCATAGGCAGCATAAATAAATGCCTTTGCTTGCTTCATATACTGCTCTACAACGGGATCGGGTTGCCATCCTAAAATTTGAATATTCGGTTTCGCAATTTTCTGAATTTGCTTTAATTCTGCGCCGCTTCCGATTACAACTAACGGAAGGTTTAATTGATTGAATGCTTGAACAATTAATGGGATTTTCTTATAACCAACTAGCCGAGAAACGGTGAGATAAAAGTCTTGTTTTTGGGCTTCAAATGGAAATCGATCGATGTTTACAGGTGGATAAATCACTTCGGCATTCCGTCGATAACAGCGCCAAATTCTTCGTGCTGTATGCTGTGAATTGGCAATGAAATAATCCACTCGATTCGATGCAATTACGTCCCATTGTCGTAATTGATGCAACAAGTAACGAGTAAAAACACCGGGAATTCCGCGACCTGCACGACTATTACGGAGATACTCAAATGTCATATCCCATACATAGCGCATCGGAGCATGACAATAACAAATGTGAAGTTGATTTGGGGTAGTAATTACAC
>JADEXW010000419.1 GCA_015206935.1 Pseudanabaenaceae cyanobacterium LEGE 13415
CTTTCGTCTCTTCATCGACTTCGCCTAAAAATCCGACGTTTGAAGGATATTTTTTCCCCTGAAATGCCCAACCTGCACTGCCGACAACCAAGAAATATACATCGGGTAGCGATTCAGCAATCTCGACAATCGATTCGATCGCAGCCAAATTTGGTGAATGCCAACTGCCGAGGAAAAAGGCAGTAAAGGTGGAACTGAGACTCAGTTGCTCTTTCTTCTTGGCGCGATCGTTTGGAGTCAAAAAGCGAATTGCCTCAGTATCGACTCCGTTCGGTACTTCGACCATTTTGCCCAAATCCGCTTGATAGAGCCGATTCAGCACTCGACCATCTTGCTGAGAACAAGTCATAATCACCTGGCTGAGTTCACAGCACGATCGTTCGACTTCTTCCACCGATGCCAGCAGTTTTTGCCCCGTTGAATTGTGGGGCAACATTCGTTTTTTTAGCTCTAGTTCCACATTGTGAGCCTCATACCAAATCGGCTTTTGGCTCACTGCTTGAACGGCTGGAAGCAAATACGGGTGAGAAACGACAAGATAATCAGCAGTCTTTGCCGATTCAGATAACGCTTTGACATACTCCGGAGTCAGATGATAAAGCTGAGGCATTGCAACATCAGTGATCGGGAGTCCGACCCGTTGTTCGATCGCTTGTTCTTGACGATGGTGTTCTGCGGATTTTGGAATCCGAGTCTCCCAAACATGGGGCGCTATCTCACTGCGAAACGGTAGTTGCTCCGCGTTCGTCAACGAGACGAATTCGATATCAAATTCTTGAGCTAAGTGGCGATAAAGGTGAAATACGCGACTCTGTCCGCCACCCCGCGCTGGAAAAACGGGGAACGTTAATGCGATCGTCAATTTCTTGCGCTTTGGTGAATTGGAACGGGTTACAGATTGAGTTTTTTGATCGAGCAATCGATCGACCGTATTTTCCCAAGTAATCGATTCCACCAGTTTCCTTCCAGCAAGCCCCATTTGTTTCGTTTCTGAGCGATGCTCATAGAAATAATCGAGCCGTTCAGCTAAAGCCATCGGATCAGGTAATACCGAGAATCCCGTTTCTCGATCGATGACAAATTCATTCGGTCCACCCGCATCGATCGTGGTTAATACAGGCTTGCCGCTCATCATGGCTTCGATCACGACCAAACCATAATCCTCGTCGTAAGGCAAATAAGGAACCGCGATCGCGTTCGCATAAAGTCCGATCACCTCTTCATCGTTTACAAATCCGAGAAATTCGATCCGATCATCATCTCCTGCTAATTCTTTTAATAGCGCTGTATCAGGTCCGGTTCCTGCAATTTTTAGCTGCACATTTGATTTCACAAATCGCATTGCTTCCACCAGCAATCGAACTCTTTTCGCGCTATCTAAGCGACTAATCGTGAAGAAATATTCGCTTTCTCCTTGCTCAAATCGTTTCAAACTTGAAGGCGGATAAATCACATCGATCGAGCTTCCTTGAGGAAAATAATTCTGACGATTTGCCACATTGTAAGAAATCGCAGCATATTTCTTAATCGCTTTTGGATTCAGTCCAATTTCATCAAAATAATGAATGATTTCCCGAACAAAACCCCCTGGAAGTTGCGTTGCTGCTTCTGGTAATTTTCGCTGCGATTGCAATATTTCAAGTTGAGCAAAAACCTCTGATAAATCGCTTCGTCGAGCCTGCTTAAACTGTTTTTGCAATCGATTAATTTCAGGATGATTAATGTTGAATTGTTCCGGCAAGCCTGTGAAATGATAAGTATCGTACAGTCCCCGTAACCGATGCAGCATATAGCAAATGTGATTCGGGTGATCGACCATCCAGCCCGGATATTTTCCTGAAATTACTACATCAAAATGGCTCAGATCTAACTCTGAGAACCGTTGATAGCTGCGAATCAAATCTGCAAAATTTCGCTCCGGACTTGGCAGTTTAATTAACTCAGCTTGGTGCGGTGTATTCTGATTAATTTCTTCTTGTAAACCCCACCAAAGCTTCTCGGCTCCACCAATACAAAAGGGAACCGGACTGGGTGCAACGATCGCAATCTGCATAACCTTCACAACCTGCCATTGTGTGAATTCAATTAAAGACGAGTTGCTGTGAAAGCAAACCGAGCGTAGATCGAAGGATCAATTTCACTCGCGTTCGTTAGATAAAAGAATTTAAATTGAAATTGATGTTGAACCGGGCGAATCACTCGCTCCATAAACGTTTTAGGACTGTAGAATCGACCATGCCGATTGCCCCACTCTGGGGCGCAGTAGATTGTCGCATTCGGATCGAACGGAACTTTTGCAGGAACACTAATCGTTGGATCAGTTTGTACCGCTTCTCGATCGAACACATAAAACGGCACGACACAGACCATTCCACCCGGTTTCAGCACTCTCGCGAGTTCTTGAAACAGCCGCGTATCCGCATCCTGCTCAAAATGTTCAAGTGAGCAAGTCAATGCTGCTTTTGTTGCAAATCCATCAGGAACAGGCATCGCACAGGCATCTCCACCAATCTGATTGCCATTGATACCCGCTGGATACATGATGTCTTGACTATAAGACGCGGCTCCAGACAAGCGCCCAAAAATTTCTGGCACCGGAGAGTGTTCGCTGGCTAAATCGACAAAAACATCGTCAGACTTCAGATTAAATAACGAGTAGCAAATAAAATGTTCTAACGTTTTTTCTGGTTGATTGCCGCGATAATACTCTGGATAACGCTGAACGTATTCTGCCTGTTCAAAATATTGCTTGTATTGATCCAGATCGATCGTGAATTCCTCAAACTGAATCCCCACAGCTTGACCGAGTTGGATCACCTGTGCGACGACTGCTGGATCAGTATTTCCCACTGGTTGTTCAACTACCGATCGACCACTGCGTTTGAGATGCTCGACTCCTGCGGCGAAGTCAATCTTCGGCACATCAGGACGATAAATATAGGATGTTGGGCTTTCTTCGGGCTGTTTTCGCAACGATTGGATCGAGTTCAGCAAACCTTTGAGAGAAATCATGAATTCGCTCCACACACAAGTTTCATCATCCTAATACCTTATACCTTTTACACCACACACAATATTCGTCTCTGAAATGCCTAAGCATCGTAACAGTGGATGATACAACCTTATTTCTATTAAGAGTGATGATGTCTGCCTAAAACTTTCTCTAAAAAAGTTTATCCACAATTTTGATTCGTAATACACAAAATCGAAGCGAAATTTTGACGATCGCATCTCTTGTCAAAACCTGTTTAAATTTGCTGAGAAGCTGTAGAGAGTTCCAGTAGATGAAATAACCGCTGTAGGTAACTCGTAGTAAGATACAACCGTTGTTGTGGAGCTTGTGTCTTGAAAAATCTTGCGCGTCGATTATTGAACCTGGGACTACAGCATCCCAAAGTTCGCGCTTATGTCAAGGAAGTTGTACGTCCTGAAATGATTGATCAGGCACGATCGAACTGGGAAATTGAACATCAAGCCCAACTCAACCCGAATTCATTTCTGAATTCGCCCCAATTCCGCTTTGCGCCGCCAGGACACTTTTACTCTCCTCTACCCGATCTCGATTACATTGAAGCGACAGTTGTAAACGATTCGGGTGTGATTCCGAGCCTCGATTCTGACAAAGAAAAAACGCTGTCCGATCTCGATCTCGATCTCGATCGTCAATTTGCGTTTCTAACGACGCTGCTGAAGTTCTACCCGGATGCCGCTGCGCTGTTTCCTGAATCATCGCCTGGTCAAACCCGCTACTGGTTCAACAATTCGTTCTACAGTTACGGCGATGGGATCGTTTTGTTTGGAATGACACGCTACTTTACACCGCGCCGTGTGATAGAAGTCGGGTCAGGATTTTCTTCAGCTTTGCTGCTAGATACAGTCGAACGGTATAGCGAAAGCGCAACCGAGTTGATTTTCATTGAGCCTTACCCAGACCGATTGCAAGAGCTTTTACGCGCTCAAGACACTGTGACATTGATTGATCAACCTGTTCAATCTGTTTCAGCGTCTCTTTTTGAGCAACTTCAAGCGAACGACATCTTGCTGATTGATTCTTCTCATGTGACCAAGACAGGGAGCGATGTCAACTATCTTGTTTTTGAAGTGCTACCCCGTTTGAGTTCTGGGGTTATCGTTCACTTTCACGATATTTTCTCGTTTGAGTATCCAATCCAATGGTTGCGTGAAGGACGGGCTTGGAATGAAGCGTATTTGATTAGAGCGTTCCTTCAGTACAACTCGATGTATGAAATTCTGCTGATGAATAACTACGTTAGCAAAAAGTATGATGCCAAATTTGCTGCTCAATATCCGTTGTTGACGCACAATCCAGGCTGCGCTCTATGGCTCCGTAAACGCTAAGAAGTGGCTACGTAAATGCTAAGAAGCGGTTTCAGCTCTACCACTTCGGAGTCAAAAACGCTTTGAGCGAACTTGCATCGATCGTGACTTCTGCTTCAAGTCCTGCCCGTCGGAAAATATCTGCATACTCAAAGGGCGTAAAGGTCTGTTCATTCACGCCAGTCCGAAGGTCGCGCAGCAGTTCATAAGGAATACTTGCGCCGTAGTAATGCCCAACGGGTTCGCTTAGTGCTGCAATGAATCCTCCAGGCTGAAGTTTACGAGCGATCGATCGTAAAAAACCAACGACATCTGCAAAATGATGCAAGGTACTCGCAAGCACGATCGCATCAAACGTGCGATCGGCAAACGGTAAATTATTTGCATCAGCACAAATGAATTGGACATCTTTCTGCCAATATCGACTCAGCATCGTTCCGATCTGTAACCCATAAAGATCAACATCAAGGTTGTAAATATCCCCCGAAAACCAATTCACCATTGGGTGAACATTGCCACCAATTTCTAATAGGGTGTATTGAGATTTTCCAGTTTTTTCTAATCGATCTTTTAGCAATTCAAACGATCGAGTGTGATCGTCTAGGTAACTGAGTTGAGTGTCACTGGTTGCCCAGCTAGTGGTTAGATCGGGTAGTGGTTCTGATAGAACTTGAATCGGAATTTGCTTTGAATCTCCATCGAGCCAAGCTTTTCCTTCTAGCACGATCGTCAATTCTAGAATATAGTTTCCTGGC
>JADEXW010000062.1 GCA_015206935.1 Pseudanabaenaceae cyanobacterium LEGE 13415
CCGTGATGCAGGCAGCCGTCGATCATCCTGAAATTGCTCGATCGCTAGCTTTATTGAATTGCTCATTGAGATTACTGCACGATCGACATCGTGCTACACAACCTTGGATTAAACGAATTGGTGCGCCGATCTTACAAAAAGTTCTGAAAAACCAAGCGTTTGGGCAATGGTTCTTTAGCCAAATTGCTAAACCAAAAGCCGTGAGAAACATTCTGCTTAAGGCATACTCTAACCCTGAAGCTGTCACTGATGAATTAGTTGAACTCTTGCTTGGAGCCGCTTCGGATCAAGGAGCCGCCGCCGTATTTATTGCATTTACAGGATATTCTTCGGGACCTTTGCCTGAAGATTTATTTCCGAAATTGCCTTGTTCTGCGATCGTGCTTTGGGGCGAAAAAGATCCCTGGGAACCGATCGCACTAGGACGGAAATTTGCCGACTATCCACAAGTCAAAGAATTTATTCCGCTTCCAGGAGTCGGGCACTGTCCTCAAGATGAAGCCCCGGAAATGGTCAATCCGATTCTTCAACGCTGGATCTCTGAAAATCACGATCGAAGTCGATCGTAACAAGCAGTAATCGATCGCAATTTCTCTACAAGTTCATCCGTCAATAGCTCAGAACAGGTATATCTCCAGCGCCAATTTCCAGCATATTGGCTCGGATCATTCATGCGCGATCGACCATCTAATCCCAGAATGTCTTGCAAAGCTGGAATTGCCCACACAGAAACAGATGCAAACGCCATTCTGACCAATAGCCAATGAATGTTTGACGCATCTGGACGGTAGCCAATGTACTCAGAAAAAAACTCTTTTTCATGCGGTTTTGCTGTGTTCCACCAGCCAACAGCAGTATCGTTATCATGTGTTCCAGGATAAACCACACTGTTTTGCACATAGTGATGCGGTAGATGTGTGTTGCTAGCATCATCACTAAATGCAAATTGAAGAATCTTCATGCCAGGGAAATTGAAGCGATCGCGCAATTCTTCAACTTCAGGCGTAATGATTCCAAGGTCTTCTGCTAAAACAGGCAATCGACCTAGACGCTTTCCTAATGTTTCAAAAAATTCGGCTCCCGGAGCTTCAATCCATTCCCCATTGATTGCAGTTTCTTCACCAGCAGGAACTTGCCAATAGGCTTGGAAGCCTCGGAAGTGATCGACTCGCACAATGTCTACATACTGCAAAGTCGTTTGAAAGCGTTGTATCCACCATTCATAGTTACTTTTCTGAAGCTGATCCCAGTCATACACTGGATTGCCCCAAAGCTGTCCCGTTGCACTAAAGTAGTCCGGAGGAACACCTGCAATGAAGGTCGGCTCAAACGTTTCTCGATCGAGCTTAAAGATCTCTGGATGTGCCCAAACATCAGCACTGTTATGACAAACATAAATCGAGATATCACCAATAATTTGAATGTTCTTTGCATTCGCATACTGGCGCAGTTTCATCCATTGTTCAAAAAACTTGAACTGTAGAAATTGCTGAAATTGGATGGATGCTTTCAATGTTTTGGAAATAGATTCGATCGCGTCTGGTTCACGTCTTGCGATAGCTGAATCCCATTGATTCCAGTTCTTGCCTGGATTGGCTTCGAGCAGTGCCATGAACAATGTGAAATCATCAAGCCACGCCGATTGTTCTTCGCAAAACTGATCGAAATCTGCATCGGGTTCAAAGCGATCGAATGCAAGTTTCAGTAGCTTTGTTTTGTAGGGAATGACGCGATCGAAGTCTACTCGCTCTAAGCTACCTTCAATTGGAATAAGTTCCTCTGATTTTAGCAATCCTTCTTCTGCAAGCTGCTCCAAGCTAATCATCAATGGATTACCTGCAAACACACTAAAATTCATCGTGTAGGGTGAATGCTCATATCCAGTCGGTGCAAGCGGTAGAATTTGCCAAAGGGATTGACCACTCTTTGCTAAGAAATCCACAAATTCATATGCTGATTGTCCCAAGTCACCGATGCCAAACTGACTCGGTAAACTGGTCGGATGTAGAAGAATGCCGCTCGATCGCTGAAACATCACCCAAAGTTCTCCACGCTGCCCACCGCTGCACTTTACTTAGATTGTTGAGCAAAATCATGATTCTAAAGATGGAATTCTCACGAAGAGAAAAAATACTCAACAATCAGCCCTAGGATCATGATGAAAATAGCTGGGATCATCTAGCGTAATACCGTAATTTCAGTGAAGTTAATGCTGACGATGATGCAGTCCTCAATGCCGAACTCTGACCCCCAATGGTACAAAGATGCCATTATTTATGAAGTTCCAGTTCGTGCTTTCTCGGATAGTAACGGTGACGGCATTGGGGATTTTCGCGGCTTAACTGAGAAATTGGATTATCTGCAAAATCTAGGCGTAACTGCACTTTGGTTGCTGCCATTTTTTCCGTCACCGCTACGAGATGATGGCTATGATATCTCGGACTATAACAGTGTGAATCCGATCTATGGGTCGATCGAGGATTTTCAAGCCTTTCTAGATGCGGCTCATGCTCGTGGAATTCGCGTCATTATCGAACTCATCATCAATCATACTTCTGATCAGCATCCTTGGTTTCAACGCGCTCGACGTGCCCCAGAAGGCTCAGTGGAGCGAGATTTCTATGTCTGGAGCAACACACAAGACAAGTACCAGGAAGCACGCATTATCTTTCAAGATTTTGAGATCTCTAACTGGACATGGGATGCAGTTGCTAAATCCTATTTCTGGCATCGTTTCTATTCGCATCAACCCGATCTGAACTATGACAATCCAGCCGTTCAAGAAGCAGTGTTCGATGTTCTAGATTTCTGGTTAAAAATGGGTGTAGATGGCTTAAGAATGGATGCTGTTCCGTATCTTTATGAGCGTGAAGGGACGAACTGTGAGAACTTACCAGAAACTCATGCCTTTCTGAAAAAGCTCCGTCAGCGAGTCGAAGAGAACTATCCCGAATGTATGTTGCTAGCAGAAGCGAACCAATGGCCCGAAGATGCAGCAGCATACTATGGGGATGGCGATGAATGTCATATGAATTTCCATTTTCCATTGATGCCGCGATTATTTATGGCGGTGCGAATGGAGGATAGCTTTCCGATCAATGATATTTTGCAACAAACTCCGACGATTCCTGAGAACTGTCAGTGGGGAATTTTCCTACGAAATCATGATGAATTGACCTTAGAAATGGTCACAGATGAAGACCGAGACTATATGTATCGCGTCTATGCTCAGGACAAGGAAATGCGTGTGAATCTGGGCATTCGACGACGATTAGCACCTTTGTTGGGCAACGATCGACGACAAATCGAACTATTAAATAGCTTATTGCTCTCGCTACCGGGTACCCCTGTGTTGTACTACGGCGACGAGATTGGCATGGGCGATAATGTCTATGTGGGCGATCGTAATGGAGTACGAACTCCGATGCAGTGGAGTGACGATCGTAATGCTGGATTCAGTCGCGCGAATCCACATAAGCTATATTTGCCGCTGATTGTGGATTCTGAGTACAACTATACAACTGTGAATGTTGAAGCTCAACGATCGAATCCGAATTCTCTCTTAAATGCAATGCGGCGCTTGATTGCGACTCGTAAGCGGTTTCAAGCCTTCGGACGGGGGGACTTCCAGCTATTGCACCCCGAAAATCGTAAAGTTCTAGCTTTTACTCGTACTTTCAAGGATGAATGTATCTTAGTCGTCGCAAACCTTTCTCGATTTGTCCAAACGGTTGAACTAGATTTATCTCAGTTTTCCGGTTCGATTCCAGTTGAAATCTTCGGTAGAACTGAGTTTCCGCCTGTTCAAGATGCACCTTATTTTCTCAGTTTGGGAGCCTATGCGTTTTATTGGTTCAGTCTCAAACCTCAAGAAGTTGAACCTACAACAGAATCAGTACTACCAACGGTTCGATTATCAGGCGATTGGAAAACCGCGTTAATTAAATCGAACTCTACTTTAGAAACAATTCTTTCAAATCATCTCACTCAACATCAATGGTTCCGAGCGCGAACTCGATCGATTCAATCGACACAAATCATTGAATCAATCACGATTCCCTACCAATCCAACGAAGCTCAAATGGTTTGGCTGCAAGTGAACTATCTACAAGGACAGCCAGAGACTTACATTGTGATCGTGGCTCATGCAAGTAGCACTCAAACACTTCCGCATGAATCGATCATTGCTCAGATTGAGGGGGATGGCGTGTTGTTTGCTGCGATCGCGGATCAAAGCTTCTTACTGGGACTATTAGAACTGTTTACAACGGGCGATCGCTATTCTGGACAGTTCGGACAATTGAGCGCAACGCCGATTAAACCTCTTCGTATACTCGAAGCCAGCATTTTCAAGGGTGAACAGAACAATACCTCTATTCTCTATGGTGAATCTGTCAAAACCAATGCAGAAGCTAACTTAATTCTCAAACTGTTCCGCATTGTTGATGAAGGTATCAATCCAGAGCTTGAAATGCGGCAGTTTTTACAATCCCGCTTCACTCAAGTTCCAAGAATTATCGGCACGTTGAACTATCAGGTTTCTGGAAAAACACCATCAACGATCGCAATTCTGCAAGAGTTCATTTCAGATGCAATCAGCACTTGGGACTACACCTTAGACAGTCTCCGAACTTACTTTGATTCAGTGATGACTTCTGAAGCTGAAGTTCCAACGACTCAAGATGAGATTCCTGATGTCGCTCAAACTGCGATCGGGACTTATCTACTAAACATTGAACTTCTCGGACAACGCACCGCCGAATTGCATCTAGCATTAGCATCAGACCACGAGAATCCCGACTTCAAACCAGAGCCATTTACAACCCTATATCAGCGATCGATTTACCAATATGCTCGCAATCTCACCGGACAAGTCTTTCTCGCTTTACGCAATTCACTACATCGAGTGGATGATCCGCTTCTAGCACGAGAAGTCCTAGAACTATATCAGCCTTGTCTCGATCAATTCCGCAAAACCTTAGATTTGAAGATCACAGCAATGCGGACTCGCTATCACGGAGACTATCATCTAAAGCAAGCGCTTTATACTGGGAAAGACTTTCTTTTGATTGATTTCGAGGGCAATACGGCGCGGAGTTTAAGCGATCGACGAATGAAGCGATCGCCCCTACGAGATGTCGCAGGAATGCTGCAATCGATTCATGATGCTTCTGCGATCGCGCTAAACAATGAGATTAACAATGCGGAATTTGCACCGGAACAATTAGAAAAAATGAAGCAATGGGCACAAGCTTGGAAACATTGGGTCAGTACAACATTTTTGAATGCTTATCTTGAAGTGGCGCGGCAAGATAGCTTTCTGCCCCAAAACGATGAAGAATTGCAGCGATTGTTAGATCATTACTTGCTAGAGAAAGCAATCTTTGATCTTGGAAAGGCGTTAAGCGATCGATCTTCTCATCTTGAAATTGCGATGCTGAGAATTCTTGAACTTTGCAATGAAGGAAATCTTGGCTAACCGTAAGCAGCTTTCTTGTTCGATTGAGGCGTTTCTATTTGAATATCTGAATGAGTCAAGGTCAGAATCGCGATCGTGCGACCTTCTGCATTCACAAATTCAACCTCGAAAGCCTGCCCATCGCTGTAACAATGTACAACCGCTCCACGATCGCCAGCTTTGAGCCACTTCTCTGGAACGTCCTGAGTGAGAACAACGGCATCTAATTCTTGAATCATGTCATCCTCTGAACGTCATTATTTCGCATAAGCAAGTGCGCCTTCGATCTGGGCTTTGGTCAGTCTGTAAGCTTCCGTCACTTCCTCTTTGCTCATGCCACCTGCAAGAGAGCCGACCACGATCGAGACTTGAATGCGGGTTCCGGTGATAACGGGTGTACCGCTACAGATTGCAGGGTCTATGTTGATGTGAGGTGCGATTTCCATAGTTTTTAATGAGGAAGTATTTTGATTTTAGTTGGATGAAGCGCGATCGTAGTTCTCTCATTATCAGCTATCTAAGAGTAGAAAGATACAACTCGATCGCTTCTTTGATGTTGGCTTGCACTTCCTCTAGAGTGTCGCCTTGCGTTTGACATCCTTTTAGCGCTGGACAGTATGCGTAATAGCCGTCCGCATCTTTTTCAATGACTACATCGATTTTGTATGACATGATTCTCCTCTGATCGCAGTTCTCCCATTATCCGCGATTTATTCTAGACCTAGCTGCTGTTTTAGAGCGATCGAGTAAGTCATCGATCCAGCCAATTGACCAATTTAAGATTGGCAATCTGCTGAAAATCCTTGAGATTTCGAGTTACTAAAGTAGCGCGGTTGGCAAGAGCGATACTTGCAATCAGAAGATCAGAACGCCCAAATTTACGCAACGATTTTTGGGCTTTTAATCGCTCAAATTGTGCGATCGCAGTCTGCTCAAATGGAATAATTTCAAGCTCGTCTAGAAGTTGCTCAGTTCGGGCTAGAAGTGTTTGAGCGCGAAGCAGCGATTCGCCGTCGGTTGCCTTTAGCAAATAATCAATCCGCCCTCTCAAAAGTTCTACTTTAGTGATGATCGTAATGCCAACTTGAGGATCATCAAGATTTTGTAGACGACGAATCACGCGCTCATTTCCCGCATACAGAGCGCTCACAATGTTGGTATCTAACAAGTGCATCGCTAATCGTCGCTTACAAGATTTCTTTGACGATCGAGATCAATTTGGGCTTGTATTTCTTTGAGCGTTTCATCATTTGCAAATACGCCTGCTTGACGCAAAAGCACAGCGCGTTGATCGCGATTTTGCAGCCAATCGTCGATCGCACTTTTCAGAAATCGCCAAGTATTGTTGATTTGTTGTCCTGGGATGTGACCTGCGATTGCTTCTTGCGCCACAACTTCTGGGGAGAGTCGTAGGTATGTGGCGGTTTCTTCGAGTGTGAGAACATTAGGAAGCGTTGCGGTCATGGCAGGAAAGCTAGAACAACTGCTGAATTGATTGTAACTTGGTTGGGGTTAGCGATCGACAAAACAAACCGCAGCGAGAATGTCTTCGCCCTCTAAGTCGTCGTAGTCTGCCAAGATCTCTTCGATCGTCATTCCCGCGCTCAACAGTTCCAAAAGGAATTCGACAGGATAGCGTAATCCTCGAATGCAGGGCTTACCGTGGCAAATGTTTGGATCATGCGTGATTCGTTGAAGCAAGTTGGTTTCCATAAGATTTTTGATCGTAGTGTTCATTCTAGACCTAGCTGCTGTTTTAGAGCGATCGGAATATTTTTTGCTGTTTCTAAGCCTCGTATTTCTTTCCAACTTGTCTTATTATCCCAAACGATACTCTCAAAATTGGCATCGCTAAGGTTTGCCTTGTCGAGAATTGCCCCGCACAAATTAGCTCTATGAAAATAAGCACTGCTTAGATCTGCACCATGAAGATTAGCGTTGCTAAAATCGGTACTGTAAAGATTGGCTCTATAAAAATTAGATCTGGCAAGATTAGCGTTACGAAGATTTGCAAAGTAAAGATCGGCTCCAGAAAAGTTAGCACTGTGAAGATCAGCACTATCGAGATTAGCACTGTCAAGGTTGGCACAGTAAAAGGAAGACCAGGCTAAATCAGCATCACTTAGGTCAGCAAAATAGAAATCAGCATGAGCAAAATTAGCTCTGTAAAGAGTAGCATTGTGAAGATTTGCATAGGCGAGAAACGCACCAACGACGAAGCTAAATCCCACCCACTTTGCACAATCGCTGTAGCTAATAACGTTTAACAGTCGAGGCGCATAATTTTCGGTAGGTTGTCCATCCAGATAGAATACTATTTTCTCTTTTAGTTCGTCTCTTGATCGAGCATAGCGATGCAACTCCAACAGCAGGATCAACACATTCAAGCCAGCATACACATCTACTTGTCTCAATCCCAAGGGCTTCTCTTGTTCGGGTAATTGCTCCCGCAACAATCGCATCTTTTCCTGCGGTAGGTTCTCTCCAGGCAGCGCATCAATAAATGTTCCTTCATACCAAAGCTCATAAAATATATTCAACCGCTCAAACAGTTTCACAGGCTTAAACTCATTACTTCGAGTCAGCAAAGCCATCAAAAATTCTACAACTTCCACGCTAAGAACAGGCGAGCCGAGTAAATCATAAATCTCGCGATATAGCTGATCATTTTCAACATAAAACGGATCAGGTCGGATACCGGGTGCAGTCCAACGCACGATCGCATCTCTCAACCGTTCCGCACACAAAAACTCCCCAAAACTCTTATGCGTGAACTCAACCGAGCCACCCTTATCCCCCGATGCAGGCTTGATGTAAAACGCTGTTAACAAACTATTCAGTGCTTTTGTCTCATCGGTTTCTGTGTTTTGTCTTGCCTTTTGAATCAATTTCGCGATCGCATTATTTGCATCCTTCACACATCGCATCTCTAACATCCGAATCGGTGCAAACTCATTCCCCGCCTGCACCACACACAACGCCGCCTCAGTCAAAAACCGCCGTAACTCCTCTGGCTCCAATCCCGTCAGCCTGAAATTCTCATCTTCCCGCTGCTTATCCAGCACCCATTTCACCGCTTCATCATAAATCAGCACCTTCGCATCAATCTTGTTTTCGGTTTGCAGCATTTCCGCATTCAAGCGTTGTTCCCGATGCAATCTCGCTAGCAAGTACAGCAATAAAGGTTCTCGCGCCAAATCATTCTTAACTTCTTCTGGGCAGTTGTCGAGAAACTGAGAAAATCGATGTGCTTCTTCAGTTCCAAACTGTTGTGCCCATTGAGCAATCCACCGCTGCCGAATCTCATCATTCATCGGCTGAATTGCTACCCGCACTAAGCTTTTCGTCTGAGTCAATAAGCGATCGACATTTTGCAAAGAAAGCGGTCTTCCAGTAATCACAAATCGATGATGTGAATTGCGCTGAAAATCTTCGATCTGTTGCAAAAATTCTTTCAGTCCTCCACTAGCGCGACCTTCCAACAACAATTCATCGAAGCCATCTAGCAAAAACAAAAATCGAGTATTAGAATCAGTCAACCAACTTGGATTGCTCGTGACAAACTGCCAAGTTTCCAGCCGATTCTCTAGCGTTTGCGTGAGATTACTCTCCAATCTTCTTAAATCTCGTAGTCGAATCACGATCGGCATAAAACTCGGATACAACTTTCGCCGCACTCGATCGCTAAACATTCGACAAAAAACACTTTTCCCGCGTCCTGCTTCGCCTTGAACAAACAACACCCGATTCTGTTCTCGCGGATCTAACAATTGTTGCTCTGCCCAAGTTTCGAGATCGATCGGTGATTCGTCGATCGCTTTCCCATCTTGATCGAGCAATTGCACTTTCAATCGAACATAGAGATCCTGAAAGGTTAGATATTTTTCATCAAATACCTTTTCTTGCGGCTTCGATGCAATCTCTTTCGTTAAGTAATCCTCTAAGCTCTGAGTCCGTTCTAAAACTGCTTGTCCACCCAATCGATACAGTTCTGCTAAGGGTTTCAATTGATCCGCAGCTTTCGCAAGTTCTTCACTCAAAATCCGAGGAACAGTTCGAGAAACGCGATCGCACAATAATGCCGCTTCATTGATTGCAAGTCCCGCATCTTCTAACCGCGCTTGCAATACCCAATTTAATTCACTGGCTAATCCTGATTCTTGAAAGCTAACGATCGCCAATCTTGCGTCTCGATCGCTAATTTCCAATTCAGCTAATTGATGCACTTGTTGAGCAACCAATCGTGAAACTTGCTTTTCTCCAATTCTTGACAGAAGCTTTTCATCCGCTGCAAGCTGCAATTTGAAGCTTTCCAAATAAGCCCCTTGAACAATCAATGCCATGCACTCTTCAAGGGTTGGATCTTTCTTCGTCGCTTCGTAAACTAGATTCAGCAATGTCACCCCGATCGACGCAAACGGAATCGCATCTTTGACGATCGCAGCTAAAGGCGAATTCAACAAATCCAACAGCGATGACATCTGTTCTGCGTAAGGCTTCAGAGTTGCCACATCGGGCGATTTTTCCTTCACCGTCTTTGCTAAATCAAGGACAGCCTTTGCAGATTCGGTTGCCGTTTTCGTGGTTTCAACGGCTGATTTGCTTGCGATAGTTGCCAGAAATGAGCTAATCTTGGTCGCCATTGGGGAAATTGCTCGATCGTCAACCAATTAAAGTTAACGCAGAAAAAGCAAGATTGACCTGCACTACAATAACAAGTACATCGATCGTGAAAACCATATGAGCCAGCTAAAAACTCAAGTGCCGACCGATACATGGATTCCAGCGACCTGGGATGAATTTGTCCATGCGTCTAATGATCCGAACGATGGACAAGTCAAGGCTTACTATCACAATGGACAGATGAGGATTGAATCAATGGCAGCACTGGGAAATCCGCATTCGAGAGATCATGGCGTGGTCATTGGATTTATTTTTCTCGTTGCTGGAATTTTGGAACTCGATATCGATGTTCACGATAACTGTACCTATCGCAAAACTGGCTCTCTCGAAGTTCAACCGGATGCTTCTTTTTACGTTGGTGAGAATGTTGATGCTATTCCTTGGGAAGCGAAGATTATTGATCTCGATATCTATCCGCCGCCTGATTTAGTGATCGAAGTTGCAGATTCTTCGATCGCAGATGATAAAGGCGATAAACGATTGCTGTATGAAGCCTTAGGAGTGCGTGAATATTGGATTGTCGATGTGCAAAAAATGAGCGTGTTGGCGTTTGCGATCGTGAATCAAGGCTCCTACAAAATCACTCAATCTCAAGTCCTTGCAGGTCTGGAAATCTCTGTGTTAGAAGAAGCCTTTCGATTGAGCCGCGAAATGAATCACGGTAAAGTTAGCACTTGGTTGCTCAAACAGTTTCAATCGAGTTGATTCTTTTGTGAGGCACGTCCGAAGAGATGAGTAAGACTTGCAAATCGATCGCGAATTTCATCACTCAACATCTCAGAGCGATATCGCCAACCCCAGTTCCCTTCTGCTTTTCCAGGTGCATTCATTCGCGCATCTGTTCCCAATCCCATTAGATCTTGCAAAGGAACAATGGACAACACTGCAACAGAACTCATTGCAACTCGAATCAAATCCCAATGGATGCCTTGATGACTAATGCAGCCGAGATAGTTCAATAGCTGATTACGCTCATAGTCTGAAAGCGTCTCATACCATCCGATCGTCGTATCGTTATCGTGTGTTCCAGTGTAAACAATGCAGTTACGCGGATAGTTAAACGGTAGATAAGGATTGCCTGGATCAGACCCAAACGCAAAGTGAGCAATCTTCATTCCTGGAAACTCAAACTTATCTCTAAGTTCCTCAACTTCGGGAGTGATCACACCTAAATCTTCTGCAAGGATTGGAAGCTTACCCAGTTTACGATCGAGCATTTCAAAGAACAGTTCCCCAGGTGCTTCGACCCAGTTGCCATTCATTGCAGTTTCTTCGCCTTGTGGGACTGCCCAGTAAGCTTGGAAGCCGCGAAAATGATCAATCCGAATCCAATCCACCAGATCTAACATTGCTTCAAAGCGTTGTACCCACCATTTGAAATCGGTTTTCTCTAGATAGTTCCAATCATAGATAGGATTGCCCCAAAGCTGTCCAGTTGCACTAAAGTAATCCGGTGGAACACCCGCCATCAGTTCAGGATGTCCAGTTTCGGGATCAAGTCTGAAGTTCTGTGAGTTCGCCCACACATCAGCACTATCATGAGCAACATAAATCGGAATGTCCCCAATGATTTGAATTCCATTGTTGTTAGCATGTTCTTTCAGTTTTAACCATTGGCGGAAAAACTGATATTGCAGGAATTTTTGATAGTTAATTTCATCGTGCAAACGCTGTTGAGCTTGCTCGATCGCATCCGGTTTGAACTGCATCAATTCCGGTTCCCATTCGTACCAGCTTTTCCCGCCGTTCTCTTCTTTCAATGCCATGAACAACGCATAGTCTTCGAGCCAGAACGCTTTCTCAGTACAAAACTCAGCAAATTTTCGCTGTTCAGAAGCTTGATGTTTGAAAGCTTCATACGCTTTCCGCCACAACGGAAGTTTGGTGGTATACACGCGATCGTAGTCCACGCCATTCAGCCAAAAATCTGGCAAATTGTAAAAGTCCGATTCTTCAAGCAAACCGCGATCGCGCAATTCTTCTAAGCTAATCAACAACGGATTCCCCGCCATCGAAGAATACGACGCATAGGGTGAATTTCCGTAGCCTGTCGGACCGAGTGGTAAAACTTGCCAATATTGCTGACCACTTTGCACCAAGAATTCGATAAACCGATGCGCTTCGGCTCCGAGTTCACCAACTCCAAATCGACCAGGGAAAGAGGTAGGATGCAGCAAAACGCCGCTCGATCGCTTCAAAGACATAGAATAAACACGAGGAAAAGGCACTTTGAACTGTAACACAAGACCCAAAGCCCAATCTCTGTCGAAAGAAGAATCAAGATTAGTTCTAAAAACGTAATTTCTTATGGCTCATCGCAATCCCGCTCCCACTGTGGACATTATTATCGAACTCATCGATCGACCCTCACGCCCGATCGTGCTAATCGAACGCCTGAATCCGCCTTATGGTTGGGCAATTCCGGGTGGGTTTATCGATTACGGCAACTCAGCCGAGAAGACCGCACACCTTGAAGCACAAGAAGAAACCGGACTCGATATCGAACTGGTGGATTTGCTGGGCGTGTATTCTGATCCCGATCGAGATAAACGCCAACATACGATGAGTATTACTTACATCGCGACTGCGAAAGGGGAACCGAAAGCGGGCGACGACGCGAAAAATGTCCGTGTGATCAATCTTTGGGAGATTCCTGAGAATTTATGTTTTGATCACGATCGCATTTTGCACGATTATTTACAGTACAGAAATTATGGAATGCGTCGAAGGCTATGAAACAAGTGATTCGGACTGATGCGGCTCCTGCTCCAGTAGGACCTTACAATCAAGCGATCGTGGCTCAAGGATTGGTGTTTGTTGCGGGGCAGATCTCACTTGATCCAGCAACAGGTGAGATTGTTGGGGCAGGGGATGTTGTGGCTCAAACGGAACGAGCATTAACCAGTATGAAAGCGATTTTAGAAGCGGCTGGATCATCAATGTCGAATGTGGTCAAAACAACCGTATTTTTGAAAGACATCAATGATTTCGCTGCAATGAATGCGGTTTATGCGAAGTACTTTGAAGAAGAAACTGCGCCTGCTCGAATTTGTGTTGAGGTGGCGCGATTGCCGAAGGATTTGTTAGTTGAAATTGACTGTATTGCCACGGTGGCATAGTTCCTACTTCGTTGTTGACAGCTAAATCCCGCTAAATTCCCTAAGTTTGGGGAATTTAGGGGGCACAACCCACCCAAAACGAAGCGCAAAAAGATTTTTGCACAAAGCCCAGCCTGCGAGAAGAACTGGAACTATCCCACAAAAATTTGCGACCTAAAACAGCCTCTTTAATGCCCAAATAGCTCTCCCAAAAAGCCAAAGATGTGAACTCTGAATCAAGGTTCTCTGTTTGGTAACAATCCCGCCTTAACTAAAATTTTGCCATTGTATCCGGCTCGATGATATCGATCGCAGATCGCTGTGTTGAAATTTCTTGGTAGGCTTAATCGTGCCGCAAGAAATTTCAGCACAGGGCAACATGACCGAGCAAGACGAATTACTCTCAAAAGCGTTTCATCTCGTAAACCAATACTTAGAGGAAAATGCTGATATAGCAACGCCTGTCGTGCATTATCTCAAACCAGAGTTGCTCAAAAATAAGCTTGATTTGTCAATTCCTGATCAGGGAGTGTCGATCGACAAATTCATCACTCTTCTAGAAACCTATCTGCACTACAGCGTCAGAACCGGACATCGACAATTTTTCAATCAGCTCTTTTCTGGATTTAATCTGCCTGGTTTTCTCGGCGAAGTCTTCGCAAGCCTAACCAATACTTCAATGGCAACTTACGAGATTGCTCCTGTGGCAACATTAATCGAGCAATCACTCATTGAGGAAATGAATTCCTGGATTGGTTTTGAGCAAGGTGAAGGAACATTCGTCACAGGTGGCAGCAATGCGAATTTAGTTGCAATGCTATGTGCAAGAAACAAAGCTTTTCCAGAAGCGAAATATCAAGGCTTTTCACAACGGAGTGTCGTGTTTGTTTCAGACCAAGCACACTACTCTTTTCTCAAAGCAGCGAATGTTCTAGGAATCGGATTGAACAATGTGATCAAAGTCAAAACCGATGCAAAAGGCAGCATGATTCCTGCTGAACTTGAAACTGCGATCGCATCCAGTCTCGCATCTGGTCACACTCCCTTTTTTATCGCTGCAACTGCGGGTACGACTGTTCTTGGAGCATTCGATCCATTGCCTGAAATCGCTGAGATAGCTAAAAAATATCAACTTTGGTTTCACGTGGACGGCGCTTGGGGTGGAGCCGCGATCTTTAGCGATCGTGCTG
>JADEXW010000420.1 GCA_015206935.1 Pseudanabaenaceae cyanobacterium LEGE 13415
ATGTTAGTTGGGTGACGATCTATAGCAGTCTCACTTCTGCTGCAAACTTATTGATGTTGATCATCTGGGGAAAACTTGCCGATCGAGTGGGCAATCGTTTCTTACTGCTAACGGTTGGTGCTTTAGTGGCAATCACACCGATTTTATGGCTCGGAACAGGCACAGACACTTTGTCGATCTGGCTTTGGTTGCCATTGCTCCATATATTAGCGGGTGGTACTTGGGCAGCGATCGATCTTTGCAACAATAACATTCAGCTTGGAATTGCTCCGAAGCGCAATCAATCGACTTATTTCGCGATCGCGGCTGCGGTTGCAGGGGTGAGTGGTGCATTAGGCACCACCGCAGGCGGATTTCTCGCGCAGTTAGTTCAATATGGTGGATTGCCTGGATTGTTCGCACTCTCTACCGTTGTTCGATTCATCGCACTGATTCCACTGATTTGGGTACATGAAGCAGGCAGTCGATCAGTTCGACAAGTTCTAAAATCGTTCTTTGGATCAAAGGCTGATTTGCAACTCTCTAATGATTAGAAAAGTGCTGAAATCCTTGATCTAAGTTCAACGATCGAGCCTCACCCGAATCAATTAACTGAACAATCGGATCAGCCGTAATTTTTCCTACGATCGCTGCTCCTTTTACTTGTTTAAGCCATCGTTCAGCTTGCTCGAATGGCAGACAGAGAACCAATTCAAAATCTTCGCCGCCATAGAGTGCCCATTCTATTGCTTGTTCCTCTGAAACCCATTGTTTCAAAGCTGGATCAATTGGAACAGAAGCTCGATCGACGTTTGCACCAACTTTACTCATTCGGCAAATTTGCAGAATTGCATCTGCTAATCCATCACTACTATCCATTCCAGAAACACGAGTCGAAATTGTTGGTATATCAAATCTTGGAATCGGATACTGATGAGCGCGAACTAGAGATGCTCTCTCTGGTGCAGTGTCATTGTTCAATAGCATTTCCAAACCAGCACGAGATGAGCCATGATTTCCAGTAACTAAAATTGCATCACCGGGTTGAGCCGTCGATCGCTGAATGACATGATTCGGATCAACTTGTCCGATCGCAGTAATCGCTAAAGTGATCACAGTCGATCGACAAATATCCCCACCGATGATCGCGCCCCCATACTCAGCTAAACAATCAGACATTCCTTGATAAAGCCGTTCCAC
Organism: Pseudanabaenaceae cyanobacterium LEGE 13415; assembly: GCA_015206935.1. Classification (GTDB taxonomy): domain Bacteria; phylum Cyanobacteriota; class Cyanobacteriia; order Leptolyngbyales; family Leptolyngbyaceae; genus Leptolyngbya. The sequence continues at coordinate 1,180 of JADEXW010000420.1, forward strand.
CCATTCGACAGGCGTTGTTTTGGGCAAACCTAATCCAACTGTAATTCCCAGGGGTGAAGCTCCCATTGCTGCGAGATCAGAGAGATTAGCAGCGATCGCTCTCCAGCCTGCGGATTCGGGCGGAGTTGTGCGATCGCTAAAATGCACACCATCGACTAGGACATCAGAGGTAATAACGATCGACTGTCCAGGTGTAATCGGCAAAACTGCGGCATCATCACCGACAATTGCACTAGGGCAAAAAGCTTGAACTCGTTTTAATAAGCCTTGTTCGCCAATATCTTGAACTGTGAGGGACATAAAATACAAACTCATCCTACAAAGATGATTTCAGCCCTATAATGCGAAAGAATCTGCTTATTCTCACAAATGCACATTATCAGTTACAAGCGCTTACGAGAATTTGCAAAACGACATTCTGATAGTTTGAGCGCCTTAGATAACTGGTATAAAGTTGCGAGTAAAGCGGATTGGGCTAACTTAGTAGAAGTGCAATCTGCTTTTCCGACTGCGGAAGCGGTAAGCAATTTCACAGTTTTTAATATCAAGGGAAATCATTATCGATTGATTGTCAGTATCGAGTATGAAAAGCAGCTAATCTACGTCAAATACATTTTGACTCACGCTGAATATGATCAGGAGAAATGGAAAAATGACCCTTACTTTTAACCCAATTCGCTACAGTGAGTTACTCTCTCAATACCAACCCAAGCTAATTAAAACTGAGGAAGAAAACGAGCAAGCCCTCGCGATCGTGGAAGACCTGATGCACCGTCAAGATCGAACCGCTGAAGAGGATGAGTTGTTAGATTTGTGGGTAGCTCTAATTGAGAAGTTTGAACAAGAGCATTATCAGATCGGAACGACTTCAACTCCTCGATCAATGTTGCTTTTTCTGATGGAGCAACAAGACCGCCAGGAATCAGATTTGATTGAGATTTTTGGATCTGAAGCAGGAGTCGCAGATGTATTGAACGATCACTGTGAAATGACTCGAACTCAGATGAAGGCACTCGGTGAGTTTTTTAGCGTTAACCCAAGCGTTTTCCTCTAAATGTCGCCCTAGTTTTCGATAAGCAGAAATCTGCTCTGCAATTTGGCTCTTTCTTGCGGTGTAGTCTAACCAACCTCGCATTTGCTCTGCATACGTCACGATCGTCGTTGCAACATCACTAGGATCGACTAGAGCAAGTTTTGCAAGTAGCGGTTGGGCAGCTTGTCCCCCCGATCGAAAACGCTGATGTGATCCGTATCAAAGATACACATTGTTAGTCTTCAGAAGTCTCCGCAGTCGATCAAAGAGATTCGCGGTATTCTCGACCCAGGCGCATGACTTCATCGTACTCTGGATCATATCAAGTGTTGGAACTTCTGAAGCAGATTACGAGCGCTACTCATTCTAAGTTTTAGTAGCGCTCATTGAGCTTTAAGCGCCTTTCGGTTCGACCAGATTTTCTAACCCGTCTACAACCTTCATCGAGTCGATCGTATCTCCCGCTTTGAGTTGTTCCAAAACATCCGCGCCTTCGGTCACAAATCCGAAAATGGAATAGCGACCATCCAGCAGATTTGCACCCGCAGGCGTTAATTCTGGCTCAAACAGGAAGAAGAAGAACTGAGACGATCCTCCATTCGGATCAATGTCAGGACGAGCTAATGCTAATGCACCATAAGCTGAGAAGGGCAAGACAGGCGGATCAAGATAGCGTCCGGCATCTTCCAAGGTAATTCCATAGGTTGGAACTTTGTCGCCTTTAACCAGAACTTCGAGCGGAATAGCTCTGTATTGGTTTGTTTTTGGATCGATGAATCCGACTTCTTTTCCAGGTGGATCACCGATTTGCAAAACATAGGAATCTTCAGCGCGAGTAAAGGGTAAACCGTTGTAGAAACCGCGTTGTACCAGATCGACGAAGTTACCCGCCGTCACAGGAGCGCTAAAGCCATCGACCACGATCGTTAAATTGCCTTTCGAGGTTTTTGCCTCGATCGTCGCTCGACCTTTCAACTGCGGTAAATTGCTATATTCTTCGGGAACTTCATACGGAAATCCCGTCACCATTGCTTCTTCGATCGCGCCCACCTTATCCAGCAATTCTGCCCGTTTTTCTAAGACCGCATTCTTATCTTTGGTGGTCGTCAATTCGGTTAATTCAGCAACTCCGGTTTTGAGTTGTTCGATCAACTGTTCAGCTTCAGATTTACGATCGTCCACGACACTCGCCAGAATCTTATCGCTTTGCGTCAATAAAATACGATCGGCTCTTTTCAAATCTGAAGTCACCGCACCCCAGCGGCGATTTGCCCGGAGTTGCGTTGCGATATCTTCCAGACTCGATTGCACTTGACGAATATCCGAATTGTCGATCGGTAACGCATATCGAAGCAGCGCTTTCGGATCTTTAATCGCATTCCCTTGGGGCAGAGCATAGACAGGCTTTGCAAACCCAATCAGCAAGACAATCACACAGACCAGCCCCAGGACAGAGCGTTTGAAAGAAACATTACAAAAAGACATACAGCTTAAAACCTAGAGATCAGTCAGCCCGCTTTGATTGTCCCACGTCGCGGAGCGATAAAAAGCGGTCAGTCAACGGTAAAATGAAGTGCCGAATGTTCTCCCCAATCGAGTAGTTAAAGTCATGATTTCCAGTAACGATTTTCGCCCCGGTGTCAGTATTGAGCTAGATGGCTCAGTCTGGCGGGTGGTCGAGTTCTTGCACGTTAAGCCTGGTAAGGGTTCTGCGTTTGTTCGTACCAAGCTGAAAAATGCTCAAAATGGTAACGTCGTTGAGCGGACGTTCCGGGCAGGGGAGACTGTCCCCCAAGCCACGCTCGAAAAAAGCACGATGCAACATACCTACAAAGAAGGGGATGAGTTCGTGTTTATGGATATGGAAACGTATGATGAAGGTCGCTTGAGTGCAGCGCAGATTGGTGATCGCGTGAAGTACCTCAAAGAAGGCATGGAAGTGAACGTGGTACGTTGGAACGATCAAGTTCTGGAAGTGGAATTGCCAAACTCAGTCGTTCTCGAAGTGACCCAGACTGATCCCGGTGTAAAGGGCGATACCGCAACGGGTGGAACAAAACCCGCGATCGTGGAAACGGGCGCACAAGTGATGGTTCCGTTGTTCATTACGATCGGGGAAAAGATCAAAGTCGATACCCGCAACGATACCTATCTCGGACGCGAAAAAGAATAATCAGCTAGAGATCAGAATCGCTACCCATTTCTGATCTCATCCCCGTTTTTGAGGAGTATTAAAAACTGTGCCCCTAGATCTCACCGAACTACGCGAATTATTAACGACGTTAAATCAAACAGATATTTCGGAATTAACGTTAAAAGCAGATGATTTTGAATTAACCGTCCGACGCGGTGCGCGAGTTGAAATGGCTCCGGTTGCGGCGGCTCCCGTTCCCCAACCCACGATCGCGCCTCCTCCGGAACCTGTGAAGCCAGAAGCACCCAGTGCGGCTCCGAGTAACGATCGTAAATTAGCCGATGTGGTTTCACCGATCGTCGGAACGTTTTATCGATCGCCTTCACCGGATGAACCGCCCTTTGTGGATGTTGGGAATCGGATTCAAAAAGGGCAGGTCGTTTGCATTATTGAAGCGATGAAAGTGATGAACGAGATCGAGGCGGAAGTATCGGGTGAGATTGTTGAAATTCTTGTGCAGAATGGTCAGCCTGTGGAATATGGACAGCCGTTGATGCGCGTTAATCCTTCTTAGAATTTAGATAGATTAATTGCTTCGTTTGGAGCGGCTAATGCCCCCTAAATCCCCCAAATTTGGGGGACTTTGAAGGTGGAAAGCGCTTTGGAATTGGAGAAATTTTTCTAGCTCAAAGTCCCCTAGAATGGGGGATTTAGGGGGCTTTCCCCAGAG
>JADEXW010000421.1 GCA_015206935.1 Pseudanabaenaceae cyanobacterium LEGE 13415
CCGGAAACCGTATCGTGATCGGTAATCGCAAGCGCACGAACACCGGACTCGATCGCGGCGTTCACGAGTTCGGTCGGACTCAGCATTCCGTCTGAGTAGGTTGTGTGACAATGGAGTTCTAACATGCTTCTAATTTAGCGTAATTGCACAATGCCTGAAGGACCTGAAATCCGTCAATCAGCCGATCAAATTGCTGCTGCGTTAGTCGATCGACGAGTGACGGAGATGTTTTTCGCATTCGATCGATTAAAACCTTATGAATCAGAGTTCGTCGGACATTGTGTGACTGCGGTTCGGACTCGTGGAAAAGGGATGGTGATCTGTTTTAGCAATCAGCTTTATATCTACAGTCACAATCAGCTTTATGGTCGCTGGTATGTTCGCAAAGCACAGTCTTATCCAGAGACAAATCGACAGTTAAGATTAGCAATTCACAATGCCAAAAAGTCAGCATTGCTCTACAGTGCATCTGACATCGAAGTGCTACAAGAATCACAGTTAGCAACTCATCCATTTTTAAGTCGAATTGAATTGGATGTATTGGATGAAGCGGTGACGGCTGAACAGATAGAAGCTCGGTTTCGAGACAAACGATTCTATCGAAGACAGTTACCGATTTTATTGTTAGATCAACATTTTCTAGGGGGATTGGGAAACTATCTTCGCACTGAGATTCTATTTGTGGCGCGAGTGTTTCCAAGCTTACGTCCGATCGATTGTTCAGACGATCAAATTCATAGACTAGCGGAAGCGGTTTTAAAGGTTACACATCAGTCTTATGTGACGAAAGGAATTACCAATGATTTAGAACTAGCGATGCAACTGAAAGCGAAGGGATATCGTAGAAGTGAGTATCGGCACTATGTGTTTAATCGCGAGAATCGCCCTTGTTTTGTGTGTGGAACATTGATTGTTAAAGAAATTTTAGCTGGACGGCGATTGTACTATTGCCCTCATTGCCAAGCCAAAATGCCAGTAATTTAGGGGCGGCTTCTGGTGTGTTAGCTGCTTTATCATTGGATAAGGAAGTGATCAAACGAATTCTACGGAGGGATATCATGCAGCAATCTCCGCTTTATCAAGAATGGCAGCAAGAAGCTGAACAGCGTGGGGAACAACGTGGAGAAGAAAAGGCTCGTCGATCGCTGGCTCTAAAAATGCTTCAAGAAAATCTTCCACTAGAAATGATCGCCCGTCTGACCGAGTTATCGATCGAACAACTTCAACAACTTCGCCAAACCTAGATCGCAGGTTGCTCTAAGGTTAGTTGCGCTTCACATCGTGTTCCTTACTTTTATTTCCCCGATCAAGAACCACTGCATGGCTGCGAATCGTTGAGAAGCAGATGGAATTGTTTTAGTCGGGGGAGTGCGATCGTTAAAGAAATTCTCGCAGAACGAAGATTGTACTACTGTCCACACTGCCAAGCTAGAACTAAAATTTGAGGAGTGAAATCGCTTCTTCACAATAAAAAGCCGCTCACTATCAAGTAAGCGGAATTCCCCTGGTGCAGCTAGTTCTAAGCCGCTTGCTCAAGTTTGATTTCTAATTCTGGCTTGCGAGTGTAGTACTCAACGGTTGCTTTCAAACGATCGGCGTACTTATAGATGTCATTCAGAGAATCAATGTTCACTTTCTCTTCCTGCTTCTCATCGCCGCCACATTCAAATAAACCGATGCGCTTAGATTTCGGATTGTTGAAGTACAATCGGCAGATCGGCTTGCGGTTGTTGTCATCAAATAGAATTCCAAAGTAGCTTTGCACATCACGATAAGCAACGCGCTTTAGATCAACCGTTTCCCGAAGAATTGATTTGACAATGTGATAACCTTCCAATTCTTCTTCAGTTGTGACAACTCCTTCAACAGCCTCTATTGGGTCTTGCCCTTTAACCTTCACGGGTTCAATAGGGTGCGCTTGCAATGACGAATCGTCAAGAAGATAGCTTAAACGATCTCTAACAAATTGGTTTAGGGCACGCTGTGTATAACTTGCAAATTGCAATTTCGCATTAGGTGTAAAGATTCTTCCTGGGCAGAGTTGAGCAAAGAAGAATTTGGTAAATTCTTCAGATGGTGATGAAAGTTGCTCGGTGAGAATTTGCACAATACCACCAACATATTTCAATTCTGTCGCGGCTGAAACCATCTCTTCAAGATTAAAAGATGCCTTTGTAATCTTTCTGAGTTCATCGATTAGAGGCTCTTTCAAATCTTGTAAATCAATCTCTAAAAATGGATGATCGTCCATCTTATTTGGCTTGTCGAGATCAGTGAAAAATTTGTAGACAGTTCCGTTTGTCAGAACTCCAATACGGGCATTAGTCGCAACAAAATAGTGAAAAAGTTGGCTCCAGGAATCCTTATCAAGCTTGTCGCCCTTCGCTTTGCATTCAATTAGGATAATTGGCTTCCCGTCCTTGAGAATTGCATAATCGAGTTTGTACTTTTTGGAAGCTCCAACGTTCGCATCGAATTCTGGAAACACTTCTCTCGGATCAAACACATCGTATCCAAGTGCCTGAATAAACGGAATAATCAGGTACTGCTTTGTTGCTTCTTCGGTTTGAATGCTATCGAGCAGAACCGGAAGTCGAGCGGCGATCGCTTTAATTTGATCAGTAAATTCCATGAGATTCTCGGCAACTAACAAATCAGTGATTAATTGTTAGTTTCAGGATGCCCGTTAAGAATCTGAAATTATAGTGAAGGATTAAGAAATAATCAGATACTTTTGCTGATTAGGCAACACTCGGCAGAACTTCAACGCGAACTTTCATGCCTGCGTTCGTCAACATGGAAACAAGCGACTCGATCTGAAATTGCTCGATCTCACCCTGAATCAAAGCTTCGACTTGATCCCTTGATGTTCCGAATTCTTGGGCAGCTTGATTGGTTGTCCAATGCTGCGTTTCAATCAAATTTCTCAGTGTTATCATCAAGTCCGCTCGAATTCGGAGGTTTTCAGCTTCTTGAGGAGAGAACCCCAAGTCGGCAAAAATATTCTCGCTTGCTTGAGTGATTTGCTGTTCAGACATCTTGATCTTCCTCCTCAGCTTTTCGCTGTTGTAAAAGTTTCTTATAGCGTTGCTGTCCTAACTCGATGTCACCTTGTGATGTTTTTTGAGTTTTCTTCTGAAAAACGTGAAGAACATAGATCGCTTCTTCAAATCTGGCAACATAGAAGATTCGATAAGCATTTTCAATCTGAATCCGAATTTCTTCTACACCTTTACCTATGATAGACATCGGTTTGAAGTTGGTAGGTGAATTACTTTGCTGGACTAATCTCAGTTCAAATCCTGCCTTACGTCGAGCGCTGTCAGGAAAGTTACTTAAATCCTCTTTTGCAGTACCAACCCACTTGATGGGCTTATCAGACACTTATTTACAGAAATGGTTACGTTCTGATTTTACGCACAATCTAGACGGCTCAGAACGCTTATTTGACGACACTATGATAAATATTTTTCTAATTTAGTACGCTGGTACTAAAATTCTGTGTTATCCTCTTTTTCGTGATTAGAGTATCAGAGGCGGCATGAGTATAGACGACCCCACACAACTAATTCAACTCATTCTCAATTCGGTGCTGATGTTGCTCGCCTGCGCGTTTGTACTGGGTGGGCTACTGCTGCGACGAAGTGTGATTGAAAATCGCCTGCAAATTACCAACGTTGAATATTTTCAAATTCTCGATCGATTCGAGCAATCCAAGCGCTCATTGATGCTCCAAAAGCAGATCCGTCACCTGCAACAGCGGGTCAAATCTGCCAATAACGGTATCTTGGTTATGTATTACGCTCTAGGTTTATTTGTCGCAAGTACCTTTACCTTATCGATTCGCACCGTCTTCAACATCGAATGGCTGGTGACTGGATCGATGGCGCTATTTGTCGCGGGAACGGCAATTTTATTGTTTAGTGTCGCGATCGTACTGGTCGATCTACATCATAGCGATCGACCATTCTGGCAAGAAATGAGAGACATTCTGGCATCGGATTTGCCGAAAAAACGCCGGATCAAAAAGATCCGGACTCGTCGGAAAGTCGTGATTCGTTAGGCTTCGGGGGCGATGACTCTGGCTTGTTTTCCGGAAGCATCGACCACGATCCAACCTGTTTTAGTGTCATTTGGCTCGGATTGCGTCACCCGGAACGCGACTTTTTCGCCTTTCGTACTAATCGCGAAATCGGCATTCTGAGCCGACTGCACCATAAAACCTCGATCGCGTAAACAAAACATCGCCCAGCCTTTTAAGGTCTGATTGGCGGGATTGTATGGAACAGGAGGACGATCGAATACACTTTGCATCACTTGAATTAACTGCGACATATTCCCCGATTGATCACACTGTTTTTAGAGCGTAAACCGAATCCAGGTACACCGTCAGTGTTGGACTGAATTTGGTACATTGGTATTGGGGTGTGAATTGGTTTGGGAATTTTGTTTGACTCTATATCTGGGGACAATTGGGAAAATCTTTCAAAAAATTTGTAGATATAGTGGTCAGGATCGGTTACGCTTAGACTCATTCTTTCGCGTGAGTTGAGTGATTATGTCTTTCGTTGGTCTGCATATTCACAGTGATTACAGTTTGTTAGACGGTGCAGGGCAGTTGACTAAATTAGTCGATCGCGCCGTCGAACTCGAAATGCCCGCGATCGCATTAACGGATCACGGGGTAATGTATGGCGCGATCGAACTGATTAAGACTTGCCAAGGAAAAGGCATTAAGCCGATCATCGGGAATGAAATGTATGTGATCAACGGCGACATCACGAAGCAGGAACGCCGCCCGAAGTATCACCAAGTTGTTTTGGCGAAGAACAATCAGGGCTATAAGAATTTAGTCAAACTCACCACGATTTCACACCTGAAAGGCGTTCAGGGTAAAGGAATTTTCTCGCGTCCTTGTATCAACAAAGATCTACTTGCTGAATATCATGAAGGCTTGATTGTGACGAGTGCTTGTCTCGGTGGAGAAGTGCCACAAGCCATTTTGCAAGGAAAGCCTGAGATTGCGCGGAGAATTGCAGCTTGGTACAAAGAGCTATTTGGGGATGATTACTAT
>JADEXW010000063.1 GCA_015206935.1 Pseudanabaenaceae cyanobacterium LEGE 13415
GTGTCAAAGTGTCTAGAGGAGCGGGAAGACCTGCGAGTTTATATCGCTTTGATGCAGAAGCATTTGCACCCTTTAAAGATAAGCCTTTAGTGTTTATTTGAGTTTAGAACTATGGGACTTGGAATCGAGGAATTATTAGCAGATAAGCGAGAAGAAATTTTAGCGATCGCTGAAAAGCATGGGGCTTATAACATTCGAGTTTTTGGCTCAGTCGCTCGTGGTGAAGCTGATGATAAAAGCGATGTAGACTTCTTAGTAGAGATGGGAAAAAATCGAAGTCCTTGGTTTCCAGTTGGACTGATTCAGGATTTGGAGAAATTACTCGATCGAAAAGTGGATGTAGCAACTGAAAAAGGTTTGAAAGATCGAATTCGAGAGCGAGTCCTAAAAGAGGCAGTCTTTTTATGAGACAGGATAGTGAGAGACTGCGAGATATCTTAGAGGCAATTACTCGGATCGAACAATATGCGGTGCAAGGGAAGGAAAATTTTGATCAAGATCAATTAATCCAAGTTTGGATTGCTTATCATCTTCAAATGATCGGAGAAGCAGCAAGAGCAACTTCTGAAGATCTAAAGCTTCGCTTTCCAAATGTACCTTGGGCACAAGTAATCGGACTGCGTAATGTTTTAGTGCATGAATATTTCAGAGTAAACGTTGAGATTGTTTGGGCAGTTGTTGAAGAAGATTTGCCGAACCTTAAACAGCAAGTTGAATTAATTTTGCAGGACATTGAATGATGAAAATTGCGATCGCACAACTCAATCCAATAATTGGAGACATCGAAGGCAATGCTGACAAAATTCTCAAAGCTGCCGATCGTGCTGCCTCTGAAGGAGTTCGATTACTGTTAACACCTGAACTTTCACTGTGTGGTTATCCGCCGCGCGATTTGTTGCTTGATCCAACTTTCATCGCAACAATGACAAGCAAACTTGCGGAACTTGCATCGAATTTGCCTGAAGGGGTGGCAGTGTTAGTTGGAACAGTTGAACCGAATGCGAAAGCAATTTCAACAGGTGGCAAACCGCTGTTTAATAGTGTGGCGTTGATCGAGAAAGGGGACATTCTAAAAGTCTTTCATAAGCGGTTGTTGCCGACCTATGATGTATTCGATGAAGACCGCTATTTTGAACCGGGAAATGAGCCGAATCACTTTGAATTAGATGGGGTTCATATCGGTGTAACCATTTGTGAGGATCTTTGGAATGATGAGGAATTTTGGGGCAAGCGAACATATAACTTGAACCCGATCGCGGATCTTGCTCAAACTGGTGTGAACTTTACGATCAATCTTTCCGCTTCACCGTATACCGTTGGTAAGCAAAAGCTCCGGGAAGCGATGTTGCGACATGGAGCCGTGAGATTTAATCAACCATTGATTTATGCGAATCAAGTGGGCGGAAATGATGACTTGATTTTTGATGGAGCGAGTATTGCGATCGACAAAACTGGCAATTTGATTGCAAGAGCGATTGGGTTTGATGAAGATTGGCTGGTGATTGAATACAACGGTCAGGATTTTGAGAAAAGTACAATCAAACCTGCTCCTGAATGCGAAGAGGCAGAACTTTGGGCGGCGTTAGTTCTGGGTGTGCGTGATTATGCTCGGAAATGTGGCTTTTCTAAGATTGTGTTGGGCTTGAGTGGCGGGATTGATTCTTCCTTGATTGCTGCGATCGCATCTGAAGCGGTTGGAAAGGAGAACGTTCTCGGAATTCTCATGCCTTCTCCATACAGTTCAGATCATTCGATTCAAGATGCGCTGGATCTGGCTCGTAACCTGGGAATTCAAACGCAAACATTAGCGATCGGCACAATGATGGAATGTTTCGATCGTACACTTGATCCATTGTTTGCAGGAACGCCATTTGGATTAGCCGAAGAGAATTTGCAATCTCGGATTCGTGGCACTTTATTGATGGCAGTCTCGAATAAGTTTGGACATCTCTTAGTGTCAACCGGAAACAAATCTGAGATTGCTGTGGGATATTGCACATTATACGGCGATATGAATGGTGGATTAGCCGCGATCGCAGATGTTCCAAAAACGAAAGTGTACAAACTCTGTCAATGGATTAATCGATCGCAAGAAATCATTCCTGCAAATGTTTTGATTAAGCCACCGAGCGCAGAATTGAAACCAGGACAAAAAGATCAAGACTCATTGCCGGATTATGAGATTTTGGATGACATTCTCGATCGATATATTCATCAGCACCAATCGCCAGCCGAAATCGTTGCCGCTGGACATGAAACCGCGATCGTGGAACGAGTAGTGAAATTAGTCCGAATTGCAGAATTCAAACGCAAACAAGCGCCACCTGGATTAAAAGTCACCGATCGCGCCTTTGGAACGGGATGGAGAATGCCGATCGCAAGTCGTTGGATTGCTCGAATTTAGCGATCGGCTCTGAAATGGATAATGCTTTTGAGTTCAGATTATTCAGGGTTCGCCCCCTAAATCCCCCATTCTGGGGGACTTTGAAGGTGGAAAGCGCTTTGGAATTGGAGAAATTATTCTTGCTCAAAGTCCCCCAAATTTGGGGGATTTAGGGGGCATTAGCCGATTCAACCGCAGCGAAAACGACTTATGGATACCTAGCACAATTCAGAAGCCATTCACACAGACCCTAATTCGCCATCTGAACAGCCGCTTGCACCTGCGGAAATGTAGTAAAGATAAACACAGCAACCGTAAGCAGCGCTAAAACACCCTGCACCAAATTGCCCAACACAGATCCGACCACAATCCCAACTCCAGCCTTAATCGCAATCATGGCATCTTTACGATAGAGAAACTCACCCACGATCGCACCAACCAACGGACCAAAAAATAACCCAATGATCGGGCCCAGCAGACCCCCGATCGGTAAAGTTGGCAGAAATCCAAGAAACCCAAGCACAAATCCTACAAACGCACCAATCTGTCCCCAGTTACTTGCTCCCGCCTTTTTTGCCCCCCAATAAGTCGCGAGAAAATCGATACCCAAACTCAGGACAAACACCACGATTCCGACTGCCAGCGGAACGGTTAAATCCGCAAATCCACGAACTGCACCCCAAATTACGATCGATGCCAGAATCAAACTCGTTCCCGGAATTCCTGGAACGACTGCGCCAACAATTCCAATCAGCATCGCGAAGAGCAAAACACAGTACAGAGCAATCATTGTCCTTGAGGTTGTAGGGGTTTGAAACTAAGGTAACGTATCGCGGAAACAAATTGGATCACCGCCAATAAGGTTTTCCTTTCCAGAACACACCGAGAATGACACACACCAAAGATTCAAAGCTCAGAACTGGGGTTAATAACTGCGGAAAAACTGTGAGAAACGATCGTAGCCATAACCACAACGCTAAACAGGGCACTAACGCCCACAAAGTAGAGTTTGTGATCACAATTCGACGAAACCAGCGCTCCATAATCGCGACCGCCAAAGCTCCTACACCCACAGCCGCTCCCAAAGCAATCAGCATCCCGAACGGGGAATTGAACAATTGAGCGATCGTCGGATAAACGGCTGGAATTTGCGCCAACTGGAGAAAGAGAACATCGATCGCGATCGTTACCCCGATCGTAAAAAGTGACACTTGCAGCAATTCAATCCAAGGCAAGTATTTAAGAGAACGAAGCGGCTCGAACATAATCTTTGAAGTTGAAAGAAGTTAGACTACAACAGAAATAGGCACTTATGGGCATTCATTCGCGTCAAATTGACAAATCGATCGACCTCACTATGGCACATCCAATCTCAACTGCGTTACATCATTTTGCAAGCGCCTGCTTGATTGTCGGCGTGATGAGTCAGAGTGTACTAGCAAATTCAGCGCTACGAGCCTCGACGACACCCTTTGAGCCGGAAATGTTTGAGAGAGGCATGTGTAGCGAGACAACCGCAGGAATAACGAATACCACGATCGATCAAACGGGATTGACGCAACCTAGTTTGTGGTGGATTCGCGATCAGATTGCAGCACAAGATAAATTTGGACGACGCTTGATTGATGGATGGTTGGCATGTAATGGAGCGACCGAACCGAATCGGGTGGATGTTGTCGTGAATGCTCAGATTTGGAGTTCCTTGGATTATTTCGATCGATTTGAATTCATCCGGCGATTTGGACAAGTCACAAGCGGGTATGGCTACAATTTGCGGGTGTTTAATCCCCAGGGTGAACTATTCGCTGCTTATACCTGCGAATTTAGTGCCAACGTCGGACAAAAGCAGATTCAAGAGACTCCGATCGCTTGCACGTCTTTTGATGTGTTGGCAAAAACAAATTTCTGGTCGCCGATTAGACCGTCCCTCGGATTTTAGTCCAGAGCGATCGATACTGTTCGATCGTACTATCGCTAATCGGTTCGAGAAATTCAGATCGATCGAGCAATTCCGCAGGGGGAACTAAGAGCGGATTTTGGCGAAGTGATTCTGGGAAAGTTGCTGGATCTAAAGTTGACAAAATCGGGGATGCAGCTTGACTTAATAAGGAGAGTTGAGGCGCGATCGAAGGTTGCCAACAGAAGTTAATCCATTGCCTCTCTAAAGACTGTGCTGCTTTACTTGGATTGAGAACTGCACCCACTGGACGCACCCAAAGATCCGTAAACAGAGCCGTTCCAGAACTTGGGAATACACCTGCGATCGATGGATTTCGTTTCATTGTTTGCAACACATCGGTAGACCAAGCTACCGCGATCCAAATATCATCAACTAACAGTGATTGCAGCACAGAATCAGAACTATAGAACTTAGTTTGGCGATTCAATGCAGTAAGTTCAGATTCTAAATTTGCAACCTTTGTTAAATCTGCTGTGTTGTAAGACTGACCCAGGTTTTTCAGTGTCAATCCAATAATCTCTCTAGGCTGATCGAGCAGTGCCACTCTGCCGCGTAAATCTTCCCGCCACAAATCTGCCCAATCTTTAGGAGGCGCGAGATTACGATCGCGAAAAATATCCGTCCGATACACAATCACGGTCGCTCCCCATCGATACGGTGCGCCCCAAACTTGATTCTCACGGGTCACGATCTTTTTCCAGCGATCGGGCAATTGATTCCAAAGCTGCCAAGCATTTGGATCAAGCGGTTGAATCAGTTTTTGGCGAATTGCAACGGAAAGCCAATAATCGCCTAGTGTGACGAGATCGGGAATGACTTCAGGTTGTTCAGCCAGAAAAGGCAGAACTGGATTGCGATCGGGAATAACTTTCCCGACTTGCTGTTTCCAGGTTTGCAGATTGGTAAACAGCGTTTGCAGTTGATTTTCTGGCTTGATATCAATCTGAATGTCTTTGAATTCAGTTAATTGGTTCCGAAATTCGTTGGGTAGTTGAAGCGGGATCGAGTTTCTCAGCGATCGAACTCGGAACGCGGATTGATTCGGATTGTTACATCCGCTGAGGGTGGTGCTGAGTGCTGCAATTCCGAAGAGAAAACTACGTCGATCCATTCTAATTGAGTAATTCTGTTAGCTTTTCCGTTCTACCCCAAAACCGATCAAAGTGGTGACGGTTGGCACTTGATCTGCTTCAGGACGTTGATAAGTGACGATCGTTCTAAGTCGCGTATCGGGTGAGATAAATCGCATTTGATCGACTGCAACCGATCTCTTATAGTGAGTCGTCATTTCCAACGTTTGGCGCGTAGGTTGATAGGTGAATCGTCCTGCGATCGCGCCGCCTTCAGAATAACCTTCATCGCGCAAATAAAATCCTTGAATTGCATCTTCTGTCACTTCAGCGGCGACAGGCATCGGTAACTTTGGAGCGCTCGAATAAGTGACCGCGCTATCTGGAACAAATAAGGCTTTGAGACTCATGGAAACGCGATCGCCTGTTTCTGACACGGTATCGAATGCGATCGAGAAGCCTGGAAAGATCAGATTCGTTGATCGATCGATTTTCAGGTTCTCATTCGGCATCAGGAGTTTGTCTTTCTCATCATCGGTCAGTGGATTGACTTGAAACTCTGTGTAGGAGCGTTCGATTTCGCCGTTTTGCATGTAGTGATAAATGCGTTCAGTCTTCCACAATCCAGAACAAGCATTGAAGAATTCTTGAAAATCCAGCATGACGAGTTAAAGAGAAGCGAGCAAAGTAATTTTATCTTAGAATCGTGTGTCTCTTTTATGGATGAAAGGCGATCGATTCGTTTATGGGGGATCGTGCCCCCTAAATCCCCCAAATTTGGGGGACTTTGAGCAAGAAAGATGCTTAGATTCCAGAGCGTTTTCGTTCTTCAAAGTCCCCCAGAATGGGGGATTTAGGGGGTGAAAGGTCTCACCACTGATGAACCAATTCACTTGTACCCACAGTGTGGCTCATTGTAAAGATGAATTTATTAACTTCTCAAAGAAGAATTGCAAGAATTCCTATCGATAACTAGATCAAAACTTTAAGACAATTAAAAGCACGATCGACCAACCATTTGCAACCTTGGAAAGAGATGGATTCCTTTAGTATTGCTTTAGAATTCGGCTACTTGAAAAATCTTTTGATTTAGATTTTGTTCATCTTTTGCAATCTAAATTAAGTGAGTACTCATTCTTTTCCTTAGCTACATTTTGAATCCCCACAAAACGTTAAATCATTCAGAAATAAACCCCTTAAACTGGACTTATTCACCTACTATAAGTCCTATAAAAGTAGGGGTAAAAGGTGAACGAATGGATACTCTCCAAACCCAAATAAACGCTCTCAATGGCAAGGTAGATACGCTGCACCAGATTATTGAACAATTAGGATCAAATCTGGCGCAAACCCTCACCGAAATGCAGTCCGGTTCCCACGCTGGAATTAGTCGATCGAACTTTGGAACCACCAATGGACGATTCAACTATTCCCGCCCCGATTCATCGATGGAACACAAGGACGTTTTATCGGATACACATACGATCGATTCGTCGAGTCACAGCGGCGAAAAGTCCCTTTCCCCAGAAATCCAAATTCAACGCCTCACCGCTCAATTAACCGCTGCATACAATCGCATTGCCGCGCTCGAAGAACAACTTTTAGCACAACGGGTTCATTAGCTGAGATTTGACGATCAATTGTTCGATCGCGTCTAATAATTCACTCTGTCCCCAGTTCTGAAAGACCGAAGCCGCGATCGCGCATCCGCCTGCTCCCACTCCCTCTTTAACAAACCCCCGCTCATACGCCTGAAGTTGACTCCAGCGCGAATCAGCAAAACTTAATCGGGTTGCAATCAGGGTCGCATCGTTCAATAATTGCGCCAGTCCCACGGTGTCTCCGGTCGGATCTTCTGCCACCCAGCGCGTCGTTCCGATAACAATTTGCTCTGAGGGCTGAATCGATTGAATTAACGCATAGACCGCAAGCATCTGAGTGCCACCCGCAAGCAAAACCCCAGAAGATCGACTTGCAGCGATCGCCATTCCTGCAACCGTAATTTGCATTGGATCACCGACTGCTGCAACCACTGAGAACGGATCACTCAAGGGCTGAGATAAGCCTTGCTGCACTAATTCCCATTTCTGATCGTGATTGCAGATTGAATGACTGCTGTTGACTTTCCCGATCGCATGAATTCCCAGCCCCGTAAGAACGGCTAGAGCGGTTGTAGTTCCACCCACGACGCATTCTCCTAGAACTAAATAATCAGCCGTTTGAGCAAGCTTCTCGCCCCATTTCAAGCCTTGTTCAAATAAATGATGAACAATGTGGAGATCCAACGCTTTTCCGGTGCTAACACAATGAGCGGGAGATCCTTGTAAATCGATCGCGGAAATCGACGGCGATCGCGGTAATCCTGCATTAAAAACTGTGACCGGAATCTCTAACGCTTCAACCACTGCACGAGAAATATAAACCGGAGAAGCTCCCACATGCAGCGGCGGTAATGGAAATTGTGGATTCGATTGCACTCCGTTGACTAAAAATTCTGCATCTGCGATCGCGGTAAATTGTCGATCGTGTGGAGTGGCTCCAGCGGCTGAAATTCCCGGTATCAATCCGGTTTCTGTAAATCCTAAAATGCAGGCGAAATGCGGCTTTTTACCTTTATATTGATCGAGCCACGATCTCGCTTTTTGTTCCTGAGTGTAAATCGCGATCGCATTACTCATTATCAAAAATAACTTCTACCCAATGAGGCGGACGGGGAATCGGATTATTTAATCGATCGAACAAGAACCAAGCTACTAAATGCACTACAAACAGATATACGGTGTTCACCGCAATAATGGATAGAAATACAAACAGTTGAACCAACTCTAGCGACGGTTGAATCAACAATCCTAACAATGAGAAAACCCAGTCCAAAAAGTTTGTGACTTGAATCGTTCCATACTGCCACAAATCATCACCCAACAGCATCGAAACCAGCCACACTCGGAAGAACGCACCCAATACACCCAACAAAGTGCCCAGCGGAATCGAAACAAACCATTTGACGCGACGATACCAGAGCGCACCCAATAGCACTCCCATAAATCCGTAGGGCATTACATATTGAATGCTGCGAACTGGAGCCATTAACACTGAGAGTAATAATCCCGCGATCGCACATGCCATCCACGCGGCTCGACTGCCCCAACGCATGTAGATTAAAGCGATCGGAATCGGGAAAAAGATTTGCAAAAATGGGCCCATTGGGAAATAAGTATTCACCAACCAGAATAAACTGGCAGCACTCGCTAAAAATGCTGTTTCCACCATGACGATCGGACTATCCGGATCAACCTGACGACGAACCGGACGCTGTTCTGTTAAATCCGGCTCTGGATCAGCATCAGGAATCCAATCTTCATCGAGATCAGTGGGATCAATCGGTCGATCGTCCTTGGGCAATTCAGTCATTGAAAGTAATTCGCGTGGGCTGTTCTACTCTAGTGCAAATTCTTACCAACGCGCGTAACAGTTGTCGAATTTGTTCTTGCCGAAACACAGATACAAGATTCGTCACCAAACACAAACTTCCTAAACTCAGCAAAATATAAGTCGGCAGCATCACCACACCAATCAAAAACCAGGTGAGAACATGCAGCACCATAATTCCAGAGAACAAAGATGCAATTCCAGCAGCAATGACAATTTGAGAGCGCGATCGACCCAATCCCGTCAGCGCCAAAGTCAAAGAAGTCGTGAGCAAATTAGCAGGAACCAGAAATGTGCAAATTCCCACACAATTTGATCGAGAAAATTCAAACAGAGCATTGAAATCTAGCATTCTCAACTCGCTTCGCGACAAACTTCCCTCAATGGTCGCACTGAGATTTCAAAACCGCGTCACTCATCAATCAAACTTTACGAAGTTGTATGTTCAAAGATGTTCTTTCAGAAAATTTAAGTCTAAATTCTCTTCCCAGGGCGGCTCTGGATAAAGCATCGATAGATGATAGTCAATGTCTTGTTCAACTTCGTTCATATCAACGCGATCAAACCACCCTGCCATAATTTCCAAATCGCGATCGCGCAATGGAGACAAGGGAGCTGCATGATCAAATGCCTCAGAGCGATAGGGACGACGATTGTTTGTCTTCGCAGAGCGCCAAGGATTAGCGAGTGGGGAATCGATGCTAAGTCGATTAGTAGGACGAGTGGCTTCAACTTCTGAAAGATGAGCATCCTCGAATGTATCAGAATCAGTAGAAAGGTTGAGCATGAGACTGATCAGAGAGGTGGGGGCAAAACGTTATCAAACCCTGAGACGCACCTTGAAGTCAAATCTGAGTGAGATTAAAACTAAGCTCCCTAACACGGTATCTGTAAACGTGCAGAAACTCAATCGTTCTTTTGTAATGTGCCGAAATCAACGGCAATTCATAGCCGCACCCATCTCACTTAGAACATTTCTAGAAAGTCCCAATTCCTACTATGTATATACAAATCGTATTTGCTGCGTTTGAATCGACTGAAGCCCCCTAAATCCCCCAAATTTGGGGGACTTTGATGGTGGAAAGCGCTTTGGAATTTAAGAAATTTTTCTTACTCAAAGTCCCCCAGAATGGGGAATTTAGGGGGCACGATCCGACCCCAACGCAGTGCAAGAGACTTATATTCAGTGAGAGCGAGAGTCTTGAGACCCCGATTCTGGGGTCTGGGGCAATTTAGAGTTTGTCCTCATCTAAACTTCTACTGCTATCGTTCTCTTGACACTAAAAAACGGGCGATCGACTCTCGATCCACCCGCTCCACATGCTTATGTCCAGTACAGGATCTTACCTTGCGGGAATCGCTTCGCTAACTCACGCTCAAAGAACTGACGTAACTCGCGCATAGTCTTAGCATCATAGACATACTTCATGCCACCAAACTTATTCCGCTTCACCACACGCGAAGACTCATCCATATCCAACTTGCTATTCGGATACCAACTCTTCAAGACTTCCTTCGATCCCGGTGTGAATCGGTGCGAGATTAGCTCAAACGTGAGATCGCAATCAAAATCAATCAACTCAGACATGCGATCGAGCAACTGCGTATAATGCTCCTGCCAATCGTCGATCGGCATAATCGGCGCAATCACAATTCCCAACGGATAGCCACCCTCTAAACCGAGGCGGCGCAATCCTTGAAGCCGCTCTTCAACCGAAGAAGTACCACCCTCTAAGCGCTGACTCACAGGAGCCGCATTCACGCTCACCCGACAGCGAGTACGTCCATTGTGCGGCAAATCTAACAAGCCTTCGACATTGCTAAACTTCGACACCCAGCGCAAGTACCCATCCTCGCGTGTACCAAAGTAGCGAATACACTCGGCTAAACTGCCGGTCAAATGCTCAATACCTAATGGGTCAGTGTAACAACTCACTTCGTAGCTAGTCTCACTGCCCGGACGCTCGTACCGCCCTAAGTTCTCAAGAATCTGCGGCAAATTTGCATAGACCCGAATCACAGGGGGGCCTCCCAGACTACCAGCAAGATAACAATACTGGCAATGTCCCGGACAGCCCTCAGCAATGTGGAACTGCCAATCGGCAGAAGGCGGAATCGGACTAAGCTTAAACTGGCTCTGTGGAGCAGTCACAACCGCCAATGTGCGCTTAGAAATACTATACGTCTCACGCTCATCCTCACCCCGTAGTCCGGTAAGGCGATTGCGCGGCAACTCTTCGATCGGTAAATTCAACCCCTGAACACGCTCTAGAATCTGCTGTCCCCACGGCTCATCCAATGCAGCGGGCGTAAACAACACGCGATCGGGCATCCACAACTTCGAGGCTCTGACTTCACGAACCGGAGCAGTCACTACCATGCGTCTCAATCCTTGTCCTACTTTTTTATTATGACAATGATTAGATAGGCTGAATGCTTGTTCAGGTGCGGCTTCTACGCTAATTTAATGAGGCGGTTCCACACTTGCTTGAGGGCGCGATTCACGGCAATTTTTTCAGCGATCGAGCTTTCTTTCTTATCAAACAAAGGTGCAAGCTGTTTTGCTTCAATCAGATCAAATCCAAAGCAGATTAATTGCTGTGTGTACGATTGTTCCTGAACGGGATTGCGTCCGTTTGCTAACAGTTCCAAGTATTCAACATCAGACATTTCGAGATCAACCACGATCGACTGAGAAGTTGGCACAGTATTTTTCCTTGAATGCTTCAGGACAGCATATCAGGTTACGGAGTACTTTAATAAAAAATTCATCTATCTAGGGATGGAGTTGTCGAATTAAACAAATGACTAGCTCAAACAATCTGACGATTGCTATAGCGATCTTATCTGAGCGCTGAACTGTCCTAAAGCCCCCTAAATTCCCCAAATTTGGAGAATTTAGGGGACACAATCACTCCCGCATCCTACGACTAATTAGGACTGATACAGATTCGGGATCTACCACATCATCCGAATGGGTTGAACTGGAGCAGTCTCAGTTGCAGGTGCAGGCGTAACAGGAGTAGTCTGAGTTGGAGTAGCGGGCGCATTCTCAACTGGAGCAGGCGTAGTTGGAGCTGCGGGAGCTACTGGAGTCGTTGTTTCAACGGGAGTAGCAGGTGCGGCGGGTGCGACAGGAGCAACGGGAGCCGGAACAGCAGGAGTCGGAGTTGCGGCGGGAGTATTGGGAACAGAGGGAGTCGCGGCGGGAGTATTGGTCGTAGCAGGCTTAGTGGTATCTGGAGTTGCAGCAGGCTTATCAACCGCAATCAGCGAAGCTTCAGAAGCAAAAGAAGGGGAAGATAAAACAAACAATCCACCGAGTGAGCAAACCGCGATCGACGCTGCAAATTTAACGAACTGGGTTGCACGTGAAGTCATATCTAAAATCTCCTGGTGTAAAACACATTGATGTTTGATCAGCAGTTGAAAGACTGCAACTTGCTATTTAAAGAGCGCGAACACGATGAAATGGATTGATCAGTGTTCGTATTGTGACGATCAAAATAGGGCTGAGATGTCTCGATCTTGGACAATGGTGTTTGCACGATTAGGAACGAATCCTAATTTTTCTCTGAAGGATTACACTCCCTTAGAAAAGCATTGTCCTAACTAGATGTCAATCTACAGTTCTACACCCCTCTTGAGCAGGATGGATTCCCTGGTGATTCGTCATTTGTCCATATGCCAGCTTTCTTAGTCCCATCGGATAAGATGAAGACTCCTCGACCTTCACAGTGGTTCTCTTTTAGCTCCCCAATGTACTGGTTGCCATTCTTGAAGGTCAAAATTCCTAAGCCCTCAAATTGCTCACCCCGGAACTGTCCAACATAGCTTCTCAGAACTGGATGGCTCGCGGCATAGTCATATCGACCACAACCGTTTCGTTTTCCATCAACGAAGTTGCCATCATATCGAGAACCATCAGAATAGAGAACGGTTCCTTCTCCTTGCAATTGGTTCTGTGCATCAACTTTGCCGTAGAACTTGAAATCTCGACCATTTTTCGGGTCTTTGATCGTGAGTACAGGCGCTTGAGTCAGCGATCGCGGTTTTGCATCGACATTACAAGGAATCGTTGTGGGTTCAACTTGTGCGACTTCTGAAGGATTGGTGGAGGTCTTGATTGTTGTGACATTTTGAGGTTTGGGGACAAAGTTTAGATAAGCGATCGCGCCAACAATACCCGCACTAACAATCGCGGCTGTCCATTTTGCGGTTCCCGTGTTGGTTTGAGCAGGTTCAACGGGTTTAGGCTGTGGATAAGATTCAACGATCGTCGGGGCAGGGGGCGCTTTAATGGTTACTTTTTGCTGTTCTGCTTTTTGCTGTTCGTGCCAATAGTTCTGGGCACGACTCCACCAGGATTGAACGGAATGCGATCGCTGTTCAATTCTCAGTTGCAGCGCATCTTCTAGGAGCGCTTTCCAGGGTTGTTCAAGATGATCTAGCTGCATCATCTCGTGATTTTCAACTGCAATGCTGACTAATCGTTGAGTGGCAGTTGGAGCAGGTTCACCGACGAGCATTTCATACAGCACCATTCCGAGTTCAAATAGGTCGCTTGCACCAGAAATATCATTCCCTGCGATGACTTCTGGAGCGGCATAAGCTGGAGAATAAGCGCGAGTGGTTCGACTACTAAACCCTTGACGAGCTGCACCAAAATCAATTAGTTTAAGCTGTCTAGAATCTGTAATCAGAATGTTCTCTGGCTTAATGTCTAAGTGGTAGATATTGTTCCGATGAACAGTGTCTAATGCTGAAACTAAGGCTTCGAGAATCACACCGATTTGTGCCGATCGCAAGCGATGATTCGGTTGCTGTTCTAGCTCTTCCCGCAAGGTCTTGCCTCGGATGAAATCCATGACTAAGTAAGCGGTACTGCGTTCTTCAAACAAGTCACGAACTCTTACAATGTTTGGATGATCAATGCCTTCTAGGATGCGTCCTTCTCGAATAAATCGTTGTAGGGCACGTTGGTAAGAGTCGGCGGAAGTAATGGCAACAATCTGCCCGGTGGTATGTTCGCGCTGGGCGTATTCTTGAGCATAGAACTCTTTGATCGCGACACTGCCTCCTAATCCAAGGTGTTTGGCTTCATAGGTGATTCCAAATCCACCTTGTCCAATCACTTGGATGATTTCATATTTATCGTGATTGAGCAGAGTCCCTGGGGGAAGTGCGCTATACATTACTTTCACTTTCCTTCGTTATGTTGGCATTGCAGAACGAGCGGAGAAATACTGTGTTGAGATAATAATAAGGCGGGATCTGAGTGGGAGATTTAGTGGAATCAACAAGTTATATTGCAGGAAAGTGCAAACTGATGCGGTTTGAATTGCTGTAGGACGGTTGGAATAAATGAATTTCGCTCCATTCGGCTGGAGTCTTTAGCACAAATGGAGCGAAATAATTACAGATTTGGTTAATGTTTGTGGCAGATTGGCTTCGTTTGGGGCGGCTAATGCCCCCTAAATCCCCCAAATTTGGGGGACTTTGAAGGTGGAAAGCGCTTTGGGG
>JADEXW010000064.1 GCA_015206935.1 Pseudanabaenaceae cyanobacterium LEGE 13415
ACCGCGCTAACTGCCCAAAGGTAGGTTTTGCTTGTGTGTAAGCTGCCAAGCCTTTCGCTAAGTGACCGAGGTACGGATTGGACTCGATCGTATTGCGCCCCGAAGAGTATAAGTCGATATAAATCATTTCTTGCGCTTCCACGTCGAGCAAAAACGGAATCCAGAGTCTGCCATTGCGATAGACCTCGACTTTTTCGGCAACCGTTTTGGCATCAAAGGTTTTGGTGTCGCTGCTGACGGTTGAACGTTTCATCCAGCCTGCATAGCAAGCGTTGAGTTGAGAGAACGATTCTCCGGTATAGCGAACGATAGAAGGCATCAGATAATCCGCTTGAATACTGCTCAATCGAATATCAATAAATTCTGCTGCTCCAAGTGGGGCGGATTGAATATCGCCGCTATGTGCCACGTCAGAGTCATTGCCGTAATGATTCCAGCCAACGTGCCCAATGTATTCAAAAGCAGAATTGAGTTGAAGTAGGCTGAGGTCGAGATCGGTGCAGGTAGCAGACTCATGCCAGTAGACAAAAAGGCGAAGTACAGTGACATCACCGAGGGGTAAGCGAGAGCCTCTAGCTAAATTGAGCAGTCCATCCGATTGTTTTCTCGCTTGTAAGGGAATCACGAGTTTATCCAGTTGCGGATCAATCCATACTCGCTGCCAAGGCTTCGTGCCTGACAACTTGCAGATAATGAGCGATTCAACAGCGTGGAGAATTTCAGGCTCAATCTGTTGAATTCTCTTGTTCAGGGTGTGCGGAGTGCTGTTCTTATTGATAGCAACACGATCGCGGTCATAGTTTAGGGCGCAATACGTAGTCAGTAGAAGCGGCAGGGGAATTTGGTCAACCCTCGATTGCAGATGATTCAGAGTAGCTATGATCGCGCTCGGCTCAGTATCTTTGAGAAGCCAGGACAATTTTCGCAACAGGAGTGACGGACGTTCAGAGAGGAGTTGGAGACGATCGTTGGGCGCAGCATTGATCACTTGCGCTTCAAAGCTCTTGATCCGATTATTTCTCAGATCATCAAAGGCGTTTGCAACTCTGGGATATCCCTTGCAGAAATCTCCCGGATGCAGCCAGCGAGACAAATTAATCCAGAGTCCTCGGTAGCGGAGTAAATCAGCTTCTAGCGCCGCGCAGGAATTCAAGAATTTGATAATTTCTCGGCGTTGTGGTTTGGAGAGTTTTAAGCCCTTAAAGTCAACTTTAGTGGCAAGAGAAACATCTTGTGACTGTAAGGCAGCAAACATCCGTAGCAAATCGGTCGGCGTTTTGACAATGATCGATTGCCAGGTTTGCCAGTGTTGGGTAGCGAGTCGCGCCAAGGTTTCTTTGATCGTGATGCGATCGTAGTCAACTTGTAGATTTAAAGCCCGAATCACTGTATTCAGGTCTTCCCATAGAACCTCTTTGATCGGGGTTGCGCCATAAAGCAGATTGAGTGCCCATTGTTCCAGTCGATTCTGGGTTTCTGACTCTGACATCAAATCCAGAGTGATCCATTCGATTTGGGCATCGCTCATCCGTTTGGCTTGTAAGTCGATCGCTGTTTGCCAAAGATCCTGACGCTGCATTTGAAAGGTTGGATCTGCTCCAAATCTGGATTCATCAAATCCGCTAATCCCGAAAAAGGACAGAATTCGCTTGAGCAAATATTCATGATCGTTGGGAAGATCATCGGGAAAATTTGTGAACAGGGGCACATATTTTACGGTGTTGCCTCTGCGATGTTTGAGGATTTCTAACCGTTGCTCAAAATCTGTTCGATCAATGGCAGTGAACTGGTCGAGATTACGCATTCGGTAGCCAAGTTGGGCAAGTTCAACCGCGATCGCTTGCGCTTGAATGGCGTTGTGTGAGCCAGGGCAAGTTTGCCAAATATTGAGACGGCGAAGCGCAATGTGAGTGAGCATGGTGGCTTGAGTACAGGCTATTTTCTCTAGTTATGCCCCAAGAGACGCTTTCTCGCCCGTCGTGATGATTCAGGAGTATATCATAGTACAATTCAACTATTAAAGCTAGATCTGATTTTGAATTACCCTCAGTCCAATAATGAAACTCACCGATTTACCCCAAGCAGTTCTTGATGATTTGTGCCAAGACCAACAGTGGCGCTTAGATATCGATCCAGGATTCGACAGCAAACACGAATTTTGGATGGCGTGGCATCATTTTCTCAAGTTGACGCAATCCTCTTACTACAGCGGTACTGAAGATGATCTAGCAGAGTTTCTCACCTTGGAAGGTTACTCCATACTGCTGCCTGTGCCGAGATCGCATCACGCCAGTATTCGCCTCATTCGGTTAATTCCGAGCGCTGACCAACAAACACTCACCCTATTTCTTCAGGACTCTTACCATCAGGATTGGTTCACAGAGCCTAGCAATGCTCGTTATGGGTTTCTAGCGATCGCGGATCGTTACCAAAAGCATGACTGCGATTTTTACATTGCCAGCTATTATCATTTTTCTTACCTGGTGGGTAAGGACTATGAGGCAGCAGTGGAGATTCTGACTCAAAAACTTAGTGAGAGCTACTCCTGAAAATGATTCAACCCACGATTTTTGAATCATTCGAGAAGACTTAAATCTCGGAGTCGAATAAATCTTCACTGTCGTACCACAGATCCTTTTGTTGGTTAGTAGATTCTGTCTCTATCGGAGTTGATTCTGGGTTCAGATCGCCTGGTTTGATTGAAGATGCAGCAGATTGCTCTGAAGTGTCTGGTTCCGAGACTTGATGAGCAGCAAGGAGAGAAAGGAGTTGTTGGGAAAGCTGCGGTGCATTTGCTCCCTCGATCGATAAGGTTTGCTCAACGCCGAAAGTCGATTGCAAGTAGGCGATCTGCTGTCGTAATTGATGAATTGCATCTTGAGCCATGCGCTTCATTTGGGATTCAGAAAGCGATTGCTTTCCCTGCTCCTGCTGAAGCTGATAGGCGATCGGCATCCAATATGCCCGCAATGCCCACAGCAGCATTTCTTTGTGAGAGTACGATTGATGGCGTTCGTTTTTGAGGCAGTCCAACAATATTCCATCCGGGCTGTCTGCCGCCACTTGAATTCTGACGCGGTAATCAAACTTCTTCGTAGACATTCAGCCCTCCTCACCGTGCGATCGTCACGCCCCACGAAACGTTTGCAACTCCTTCCAATCGGCTGACTTTGCCACCCAATAATTTGAATACGCCAAACGCATCCGACACCCGGCAAGCCAGAACCGGATCAATCGGGGTCGTTAACGATCGATAGATTTGGTCTTGTAAATCCAGTGCCCATGATGGCTCCAAGGCATATTGTGCGAAAAAGTCTTCCAATTGGGGTTTCAGGTAAAGCGATGTGCCGCCCGAAATTATCACTTCGTCAAATTCATAAAGGTCTTGCCCCAAGCTGGACTTGATCCAATCGAAGAGGTCGCGGCGGTAGCGGCTGCATGATTGTGCGATCGCGTCTTGCAGTTGTTCCACCTTGCGCCCGATTTCGGCTTCTGTCACCACCATCCGAGCAATCCGCTCCAACAAAATTGGATTTTGTTGAGCTTGGAAAATATACTCGGTCAATCGTCCCCAATCTTTGGTATCGAGGTTGAGCGAGGCACGATTGGCAATCTCCTCAATCAGTTGCTCGAATCCCAATCGCGTCCCATGCCCACTCTGCGGGGTTCCTTGCTTAAACGGTAGTAACGAGGCATCTCGCTGCCCAATCAGGGTGACAAGAATGTTTCTGTGATTGAACGACTGAGGCGCATCGTTTCGACGACTCTGCGCGAGTCCAGCACCTTCAGGCTTCACGTCTAGCACCAACGGAGAAATTGAATAGCGCCGACCTCGGAAATTGAAGCTGATGAGGTTCTGACTCAGCAGATCATGAAAGGCTTTGCGATCCTGATATTCCTTGTAGGGCAATAACGCCGCTAGTGCGATCGTAAATTGTTCAGGCAGGTTTGCCGTTTCTGCGATCGCGCCAATAATCGCTAACGCCTTGTACGCCGCAAACTCATACTTGCTCAACCCTGTTGGAGGCTTCCCGCGCATTTGTTGTGCTTTCATGCCCAGAACGTAAACTTTCCCATTGGCAAGTTCGATAAAGGCATCATTCTCTGGTCTGCCGCCTACAAGTCCAGTGTCGATCAAATCATGGGGCGAGATTTCGAGAAACTCTGACCCCATTAATAAAAGCTCTGTGTTGCCCTGCGACCAGCATTTCCAAAACACTTTGCTTTGGGAGGTTCCGGTATCGATCGTCAAAATTACATCTGGCATTGAAGCAGTCATTCGTATTTTCCTTTGGGTAAACGGTTGATTAGAGCCAGGTCTTGGAGTTGATCATTGGAAGTTAAATGTTGCCTCCTAGAAGGTAAAGCGGAGGTATCTGTTACCTGTGAAGGAGCGCGATCGCGCTCGGTTCCACGACTCCACAATGGCTGAATGAGACGTTCAAAGGTATTCGGGTGGTCATTGAAGGCAAGAAGGAGGTAATGGAAGACCAAATAGGAATACTGTACGCTCAGATTAAACGAGGCTGAATCGCTAAAACAATTGCTCTGTCTACTGTCCACCGATAAACGAAGACAGCATAAGCGCTCAATCTGACAACAATATGGCAAAGCTTCGATCACTTCTGACAGTTTTGGTCTTCCGCAATGCCACAAATTATGTTCAACGCGCCATACGAGTGTCAGATCCCAAATGTAGGGTGCGAACACACAAGCGGGCGTGGCGTTTCGGAACGCCGTATCCGGCATTGTTTTCTTCGTCTAACCCACAGCGACGGGTTTGTTGTTCCTCACTAGCCACACAAACCACAAGCGATCGCGTCACACCTAACGCCAAGTGTGGCTGCCACACTAGCCACATCGCCCACACACCGTCCACAACTGCCACAAATTGCCCACATACGAGCTACATCTACCTAGCTTTGATGCACTCAGCCGATATCCAGCAGCAGTTCCACAAAATTCTATGTCAAGTTCTTATTGGTGTAGAGCAGTGCGCTAACAGGTTGCTGTCAGTTCACGCGAGAGTCTGCTGCTAAATTGGGCAACCCACAATTGACCATACAGCCCACAAATCGCCCACAGCCTCTACAAATTGCCTACACCATTCGCCACATTTACCCACACTCAATTCGTGAATCTTATGCCTAGCAGTAGTTCTAAGAAATTCAATCTCACGCTCCCGTTTGTGGAGGGGAATGCGATCGAGACAACCGCAACCGAGCGGGGTGTCTCTGCGTCGCAAATTATTCGAGAGCGATTAAGCGAATGGGAAGCCCTCTCATCCAAGAAGGAACCTGACCACACCCTTTCGCAATCGGACATCGCAGCGTTCACGACACAATTGCAACCGTTAGTCGAACAATTAAACCTAGTCCATCAAGCGGTTACTGAGTTGAGTGAGCGCCAAACGACCTCTGATCAACCTGATCCACAACTTCGTGCTGCCCTCCAACCTGTTCATACCCGACTACAACAGATCGATGCACAGTTTGGAGTGATGGGCAATTTGGTGCAGCAAATCGTGCAGCAAATCGATACCCATCAACTTCGTCTAGAGGCTT
Source organism: Pseudanabaenaceae cyanobacterium LEGE 13415 (assembly GCA_015206935.1). Taxonomy (GTDB): domain Bacteria; phylum Cyanobacteriota; class Cyanobacteriia; order Leptolyngbyales; family Leptolyngbyaceae; genus Leptolyngbya. The sequence goes on from JADEXW010000064.1 coordinate 5,565, forward strand.
GGTTAGAAGCGATCTATGTCATCGCAAAGCCTTTGCTGCTTGACCATCAGCCAGAAGAGATTCAGAACGATCGGCAGGAGTGGCTCAAAGAACTGCATCACCGTTTAGAACACCATCTAGAAACCTGCAAATAACTATGGTTGTCTCAATCGCAAATATTTCCCCAACCCACGGAATGGACTACTACACGAAAGAAGGAAATTACCTCAACCTGGAGGATTGCTCGAATTGGTACGGCAAATTAGCCAAAGCTTTGAATCTGTCTGAATCTGTAGACGATCAACCTCTGGCTTGTTTGTTGCGAGGACGATCTCCTAATGGGGAAACGCTGATCGACAAATCGCGATTGTATTCCCAGCGCTCCGACGATTCAGCAAGTAAAAAAATTAGAGAGCGAGCCGGAATTGATTTGACCACCAGTGCGCCCAAATCTGTCTCGATCCAGGCTTTAGTCTTCGGCGATCGCAGGCTAGAAATCGCTCATCAGGTTGCGACTGTCCGAATGCTGGATTTTTTAGAAGAACGCTATGCCATCACCCGGCAAACGCAGAACGGCAAACGACAGAAGGTTCTGACTGGACAACTCGCGATCGCACAATTCCACCACGACACGAGCCGCGAATTTGATCCGCAACTCCACACGCATAACATCATCCTGAACCTACAACAACTCCCGAACGGAAAATGGCGCAGTCTTGACAATGCAGAAATTTATCAGGCAAAGATGCTGTTAGGGCAAATTTACCGGAACGAACTCGCGCAGGAAGTCCAGTACCTCGGCTACGAAATTCAAGTCACGAACCACCGTTTAGGATTGTGGGAATTGAAGGGCTACTCCAGCGATCAGATCAAAGCTTTTAGCAAGCGGAGCCAGCAGATTCAGCAACAGGCGGGAGACGATGCGAGTAGTGAACACAAAGCTTGGATTGCGATCTCATCAGGACGCAAAGAAAAACAGCAAATATCGAGAGAGGAACTAGAGGCAAGATGGATGCAAGATGCCACCGAGATCGGGTTGCAGCCAGCGACGATCCAAGACCCTAGAGAAACGGTCAGACTCAAACTGACTCAAGCAATTACCAATGCCGCGATTGATTACCTCGCTCAACACTCTGCTGTTTTTCGACGAGAAGAAATCGAGCGAATTGCACTGATGCAGATCGGGCAAGTCAGATTTACCGCATTGCAAATCGCGATCGACGAACACCCAAATCTAACCTTTCATGTGAACGAAGAAGGACAACAGCTATGTACCTATCAACCTACAGGAATTGCTCATGCCTCAACCTCGCATAATGTTCGGGGACTTACCGAGCAAGATCGCACCGACTCGACTCCAAGGGTACGCTCAGACGATTCCCAGTCAACCGAAGCCCTCCACACCCTCCACGCCCTCGAACAATTCCGCCAAGACCTCCGCGCCCTTGCCGCCACCTGCCCAGGTATCCCAACTGAACGAAGCGGATTGGCAGGGGTGGAACCACTCGACTCCAGCGACTGCCGAACAACTGGAACGCCTGCAACAATGGCTGAAACCGCTTCCAGCCACCCTGATCCAACTCAAGCAATTACTAGAGAAACATCAACTATCGATCAACCATCTGAATATGGTGGCAAGCAATCTGACGACGCTGTACCAGGAGGAATTAACCACACCACTGACAACGACATTGAACGCCCCAACCAAGAGGCGGAAGAATTTGAATTGGGGCGTGATGTCCATTAGTAGCGCCTCGATGCTATTAACGGTCACATTAACCGTTGGATTAATCTACCTTGGCTTGATCCCATTGAATGCAAAAGTTGACAATTTGATCACTCGATTTGCTCAACCAGAGCAATCCACAGGAGGGAAACAACGATGACCGACGTGGAACACTGGCAGGAGCAGGAACGCCGCGCCGCAGAAATCCTTCCCATTCTGGAACAAACTCTGGATATGGCAAAAGCCTGGAATCTGCTAGAGCAAACGAATCAGGGTTGGCGCTATGGAGGAGAAGCCGAAACTCTGATTTATAATCCTGAATCTGAGCAATTGTCGGTCTTCGCCAACGATCGCTCCTGGCGACTGGATTGGCACGAAGGCTTATTTGTCCGTTCGGCTGAGACTCTCATTACGGATGAACAACTGACTGAGTTTCGTGAACTGGCAACCTGGCTCCAAGCGCATGAAGCCGATCTATCTCAACCATCAGAGGCGGAACTATGTCAACCTCAATCAGAAATGCTGCTCTCCAGTGCGGCTCGACTGTTTGAATACTATGCCAGTCAAGGAGATACGGCGTTTAAGTTCTCGTCTAACAGTACTGAACACTTTTATCGAGTTCAAATCGAGAATGAAGTTTACCTGATCAGTCGAGATGATGCAAGTGGACTCTACTCTCTCCAACACGAAGATGAAAGGGCTTTTCGTGCAACGGATATGCGAGGTTGGCAACAGATCGAAACCTGGCTTCAGCAGTTAGCAGAACAACCCCTGGAGCAAGCGCCTCATGCTGCCGCTCCCTACTGGGAACAGCAAACCATTCAAGCAAATGCAGTGTTACTCGATGCTCAAGCTCTATTTACTTTCTATGAGCAATTGGGGACAGTGAAGTACAATTCGACGCGCCATAGCTATGTTGCCGCAATCGGGAATTACACGATCGGTTACACCCCTTCATCGGATGTGTTCTGGTTGGAACGAAATGATAATCGTCTCGTTTCCGCCAATCAATATCAACAGCATCAAAGGAATGGGCGATCACACTGGCATTTAACTGAGCTACAGGACTTGGGCAACATTACTCCAGAAGATGTGCGGCGATTGCGTGAATGGCGCACTTGGCTGATGATGCAAAGTGAGTGGGAGCCAGGACAATCCTTGCAAGAGCAGCAAAGCGGCACACAGCAGCCAACAAAAGAGTTTTCTCCGGATGCTTCTAGTCAGCAGCGATCGCACGACGACCTCGATCGCTAACAGAAAATAATCGACGACTGCCATACGACTGTCAGATTCGAGGATTACGCTGTGCTTGTCAATTCTGATGGAGAACGACTATGACTCATTCCCCTTCGCTCGAAGACCTCGTGAATGCTCTACTGGGCGACGCTTCGCTTGCTCAAAACCTGACAGAAAACGACAAAGCTACGATTCGCGCAATGGTTCAAGCCCTGACCGGAGATTTACAAGGAGAACTTCAAACTGCGTTCCGATCGTCCACTGGTGTAACTCCCCAACACGATTCTACCGACGGTTTGATGGCAGAACTAGACACCTTTCTCTCAGAACTAGACGGGATACCATTCATGCAATCGACCCCTGATCCACTCGATCAACACACCGATTCTGCCCTAGTCGAAGTACTGGGTAGTCATGTTGAGAGTGCCGGGAGTGTAGTCGAAGTGTTATCCACGCGAAGGGTAACGCAACACGCCTTAAATGCCTTACGCCGCGTGGAACTTCAGCTAACGGCACTCACAATTGGGGTGGGTGATTTACGCCAAGCCCTAGAGCAAAATCTTCATCCGCAACCGCTTCGTCGTTGTAGACGCTCGATCGCAGCACTGATCCGCCGCCTTCAATTTCATCATTCTGGTGCATCACTTGTGAAGCCACAGCACATTGCTTTATTCACACTCATGATTTGCATTCCTTTGGGGTTGAAATTGGGCGTTCCAACTTTGCTTCATCAGGCAGAACGAGCCGGATGGTTTGAGAAATTAGAGGCACAGCCTTCATCACTCAACAAGGTAGAGTCGATTCAAAACGGCATCCTGCTAGTCAAATCCTCTGCTGGAGCAACATTGCGCGTGAAATTAGCGGGGCTAGAGTTAGATGAGCATTGGCAAACCCAAGCAGACGGAATCATGGCAATGCTGTTGCAACCAGCGCGGGCACAGGTAGTGTTAGGTCAGACTCAGATAGTTCAAAACGGGATTACAGACGCGATCGTAACCTTACCGAATGGAATCTCACTCCAAGAAATTCTTCTGTCTGACGGATTAGCAAAGCTGAGTCTGAACAAGTTCAATAGGCTGCCTGAGAATTTAGTTCTCAAGCTGAAGCAAGCAGAAGCGAATGCCAAGCGCCAACATAAGAACCTCTGGGGTGATCCTCCGAATGCTTCCGCTCACTGATCAAGACCTGAAGACAATTCAAGACAAACTCGAATGGATTATGGCGGCTATTCTCCTACCGATCGGCTTGTTCAACATTGGGGATGACTGGCTGATCGGGATGAGCTACATCGCCCTAGCGGTCATTCTCTGTCCGCTCACTGTCGGAGCGCGTTGGCTCAAAATCACAATTGCGTTCATTGCGCTCCTAATCATTCAACTCTGAAGTATGACGACCTTAAAACCAACTGCCCGTCGAAATGAATGGTGGGAAGCAACGAAAACCGCGATTGGTGGATTAGCGATCGCAGCCACATTCCATACCTTTGTCGCTGAAGTCCGTTACATCCCCTCCGAATCGATGACCCCGACGCTTCAGGTAGGAGATCGCATCATCGTCGAAAAGTTGAGTTATCGGTTTCGATCGCCTCAGCGTGGCGAGATTGTTGTTTTTAGTGCGACACCGGAGTTGCGATCGCAAAATCTGAAGGATGACCTGATCAAACGGATTATTGGACTGCCTGGAGATATGATTGCAATTCAGTCTGGCAAGCTATTCGTCAACGATCAGCAAGTTGCGGAATCCTATCTTCAGGATGCACCCAATTACAGCTACGGACCTACAACAGTCCCCAAAGATCAGTATTTCGTGTTGGGAGACAATCGTAACCACAGCTATGACAGCCATTTATGGGGCTTTTTGCCTCAGCAGAACTTGATTGGTCATGCCACGCTTTGCTTTTATCCCTGGAATCGATTTGGTACATTTCTTCTACATTAATTTCTGAATAGCTATAAATCGCAGAGACTTTACTCTCCAATATACTGCCTACGTAGTTGCACGAAGCACTAAACGCAGCACAGAGCAATTTATCCATCAAGACTTCAATCTTTGAAGAATGGGTGAAACGGCAAGCCAACGAGCAGTTCTGCTCCTACTAGCGCTGTTGCGAACGTTCTAACTTCGCTTGCTGCTTCTCGAAATACTGCTGATGCTCCTCGGTTGCCAACCAGTACGTAGAAGCAGCTTGGATTTGAGTCGCGATCGGTTTGTCGTAACGAGCAGAATTCTCTAAAGCGGTTTTAGATTGACGAGCGATCACGGTTTGCTCCGGTGTGTGACAGAAGATTACTGATCGATATTGCTCCCCTCGATCTGCGCCTTGACGGTTCAAGCTAGTCGGGTCGTGAATGCGCCAAAATACGTCGAGTAATTCCTCATAGCTCACTTGCTCCGGATCATACTGAACTTGGCAGACTTCCGCGTGTCCCGTAATGCGAGAGAGAACATCCAGGTAGCAGGGATTCTCAAAGTGTCCCCCCATGTACCCAACTGAAGTCGAAATTACTCCAGGGACTTTGCGAAACGCCGCTTCTATACCCCAGAAGCACCCTGCACCAAACGTTGCGGTTTCCATCTTACAACCATGAAAAACTTTACAATAGCCAGTGTAAGCGCATTCGCCTGAAATCTTGCTGCTATGATCGAAGCCCAAAACGGAATCCCAGCCAGCCGCTTAGGATTTGCCAGCCAGTACACGCAAGACCCAACCTGCATTGGGGCAGCATTTGAAGCAGGCATCAATTATTTCTTTGACTATCAGCTTCCAAAAGAACCGATACGGCATGAACTACGATCGCTGTTAGCTGCTCATCGCGAAGCCACTCTCTACACCGTAGGAAGCGAGACGCGACAAGTTCAGACGTTGCGCCAACAACTCGAAGCGATTCGGCAAGCACTTCAGATCGATGTCATTGATATTTTCTTTGCTGAGTATCTTTCTCCCACTGACACTGCTGACGAAATCAAAGCGACGATCGAGGAACTACACAATTGGAAAGCACAAGGATTGATTCGCTATGTCGGCGTGACTACCCATCACCGTCCGACTGGACTCGCCGTGGTTGAGCAACAGCTTTGTGATGTGCTGATGCACCGCTACAACATGGCACATCGCAAAGCAGAAACAGACTTATTTCCTGCTGCTCAAGCCGCCAAAATTCCAGTAATTGCCTTCACCTGCACTCGTTGGGGCACGCTCCTGACGCAGCAACCGAATGATACTCGAACACCGACCGCCGCCGAGTGTTATCGATTCGCGCTCAACCATCCTGCGGTTTGTTTGGCTTTGACTTCGCCACGCGATCGCGCCCAGCTTACCGAAAATTTGCAAGTGCTAGACGCACCTTCATTCAGCGCCGAAAAAATTGAGCATTGGCGAGTTTATGGTGATTTTATTTACGGAGAAGGACAGCACACGTTTGAAACACTGTACCCATAACTTCCCATTGAGTAGAACTTGCTGCTAAAACTAAAATCGCGCCATAAGATGCAGTTGACACGGCAGCTTTATGAGGCAGGATATAAGGAACTTGCAAAAGATAGTGAAATAAAGAGCGCAATCAAAAGAAACCGTAATTTTCGCGTGATTCACCCCGACTTATTGATGTGATGATTTACATTTGGTTGTCTAAAGTTTGCGATCGCTCCTCTCTGCCCTCTTTCAAATCACCAGATAAAGTTGATCCGTTCACTAACAGGAGCAAGGATTTAATGGGATTGAATCAAGTCTTGTGTCAAAACGGGAGAATTGAGTATGGACGATGAATCACGCTCGATTACCAATTCTGCAATCTCCGATGATTCTGGGTATCAGTCGCTTTTAGCAAATATTTCATCGATTTATGCGGCTGCGCGATCGCGGGCACAGCAGGCAGTCAATGTCGTCTTGGTGGAAACCTATTGGCAAATTGGACGAGGTATTGTGGAGTTTGAGCAGGGAGGGGCAGCAAGGGCAGAGTATGGAAAGGGGTTATTGACGCAATTGAGTCGGGATCTATCATTGCAGCATGGGAAGGGTTTTAGCCGGAGTAATGGGATCCGGATGCGGCAGTTCTATTTGACTTATCCAAAAGGTGCGACACCGTCGCACTTTTTGAGTTGGTCACATTGGGTCGAATTGCTCAAGATCGAGAATGAAACCGAACGAGGGTTTTATGAGCAGCAGACCATTCGGGAAAAGTGGTCTGTACGGGAGTTGAAACGGCAGAAAGAGACGGCGTTATTTTTGCGGTTGGCAACGGGGAAGAATCAGGCAGAGATTTTGGCGTTGGCGACACAGGGGCAAGTGGTAGAGCAGCCTGCCGATATTGTGCGCGATTTCTATGTCTTTGAGTTTTTGAAAATTCCAGAGCCTTATGTGGTGTCGGAGCAAGATCTAGAAACGCGGCTCTGCGATCATCTTCAGCCATTCTTGCTGGAGTTGGGTAAGGGCTTTACGTTTGTGGGACGACAGTACCGGATCACGGTCAATAATACGCATTATCGATTTGGTGTTCTATCATCGGATTCTGCGCTGCTTTGTGCTGATTGATTTGAAGATCAACGAGGTTGCACATCACGATATTGGGCAGATGAATCTGTATCTGGGCTATTTTGCTGCGGAGGAGAATGTGGAGGGGGACAATCCCCCCATTGGGATTATTCTGACTCGCAGTAAGGATGAGCTACTGGTGGAATATGCAACGTATGGAATGAACAGTCAGCTTTTCGTTCAGAAGTATCAACTCTATTTACCGAATGAGGATGAGCTACGGCAGGAATTGAGTCATATTTGGCAGATGGAAGCTGACAAGGACAGTTTGGATGCTGGCTAGGAGAATGAAGTGATCGCGTTCCTGTACCAATTTTTGCTGATCCGAATATCGCCCAAGTTCCGCCCACGCAGGTACACAATACAGGTGCTGGTATCAAGCAAATGGATCATTCTAATGGCACTCGTGCGTCATAATCTCCCTGCGGCTGCCGGAAAAATGAGTCGTCATCTGCCAAAGCTCCCGCAGTTTCAGCAAAAAAACCTTCAGCCCAACCTAACTCTACACCCAGTTGTCTATCTAAACAGGGAGAAAGCGGTTGGATTGTAATACTCACTTCCTGATTCTTCAGTTCGTCTGGGACTTGCAAGTGCAAAACCCCATCTGATCTGATATGAGAACGAAGCTTAATCATTTTCATGGCAAATATTGTTCTTCCATTGCTTTATCTGAAACACTCAGTTGTTGCCCTCACTTAAGCAAATCGCGCTTGGTTTTTCTTTTCTTCCTGTGATTCTCTAGCCAAGTGGTCAGATTCTGGATCGACTTAAAATCCACCAGGGCTTCCCCTAATGATTCGAGGTACTCAATCGATAAGGAATGAATTTGGGTCAAGACGTGATTCGGAATTGCCCCAATTTTCTTGTTCAACTGTCGAAGGATGAGCGATCGCATTCGTTCTTGCGATCGCTGTGCTTCCTCTTTGACCCCACGCTCGTAGCCAATTGCATAACCACGTTCAAACTCAATCCGTTCAACACTGGTCATAGACATCTGGCGCATCTCTTCGTCAGCTTCTAACATTTCGGATGGTCTACTCAATGGCAACAACGATCGAGTGTAATCCAAAGTTCAGTTCTATGTCATGGGAGAACTGAACTCTGAAGCGATCAGGATGATTTGCGATCGCACTTCTTTAATTCCCAGCGCTGATGTCTAACTTGGAGTTGCAATGGGCAGGAAAAACCTGAATGTTGTCCCTCGACCTAGTTCGCTTTCAACCCCGATCCACCCGCCCATGACTCTGATTAATCGTTCTGTAATCGCAAGCCCAATCCCGCTTCCCTCAC
>JADEXW010000422.1 GCA_015206935.1 Pseudanabaenaceae cyanobacterium LEGE 13415
GAGTCGAACGATTGCGGGGTCGCACTTCAACCAGCGGCGTGAGAGGCATGTGTCAAAATCGAACAGTGCAAGACCTATCTGCGATCGCGCCAATTAGCTATATGGCACAGCTAACAAAAGATCACGCCACGGTTTCCTGGTACATTCCAGAGGCGTATGGTTCACCGATTCGATTAAAGCTCTACCGGGCGGATGATCCAAGTACGATCGACACAAAATGGCGAACAGTTCAGCAATTCACGATTGATCAGTATGAACCGGGAATTCGATCTCTTACATTACCGTCCGAATTACTTATGGAAGGACAAGTGTATGCGTGGCAAGTGGAAGTCGATTGCAATCCGCTGAATGCCTCGATGAATCCGTACTTTGTGGCGCAATTTAGAGTGGTTCCTTCGCCTAATGTCAGTGGAAAAACACCTGTTGAAAAGGCTCAAATATATGCGGATCAAGGACTTTGGTACAGTGCTTTTTCGGAAGCGACAACTGCTGATCAACACGGACAAAAAGTACGATCGAGATTGTTAACTGAACTCTCAAAGGTTGAGACGGAGCAACTTCAGTCAAACGCGCAAGATTTTAATGCTGAAGAGATCAAGCAACGAGTAAAGCAACGCCAAGATCAGCTAAGTTACTTGATTCAACTGACGCAATAATGCCTGCCAAAGTAAACCCACGAGAATCAAACCGAGTCCCATCAACCAAACCTGTCGCTCGACCCAAAACGCGAGGAAGAGACAGGCAAACAATCCAATCCAAGCGATCGACTTAGGATAGAGTCGATCGCGCTCTGAAATTCGTAAAGCTGCCCAATTGGTAATTGCATAATACACTAGTACTGAAAACGCGCTAAATGACCAAGTAACTCTGACATCCCCAATTAAGACTAAAAGCGCGATCGCAATTCCCATCACGACAATGGCAACATTCGGAGAAGCATCCGAACCCGCCAACTGAGCGACAATTCCGGGCATATCTCGACGACGACCCATCGCAAACAACACACGAGACAATCCCAAAATCAAGTTCAATAACACTCCCAATGTTGCGGTCATGGCTCCAATGGCTAGCACAAGGTTACTTCCAGGAATTGCAAAGCTTCGTGCAGCAACTTCGAGCGGTGCAACTTGGCGATTGGTGACATTGCCGAGAACAGTCGCATCGACTACTCCAATTCCAACGAATGCAACACTAATGTACAACAGCATTGTTATTGCCAAAGTGACAATAATTGCGCGTGGAATCGTTCTTTGAGGTTCCCGAACTTCTTCGCCCATTGTTGCAATCCGTCCATATCCGGTATAAGCCACAAACATTAATGCAGTCGCCTGTAACACAGCTTGAATCGGTTGATCAGAGTTGAAGAAAGGCGTGAAGTTCGCAAATTGATTCGATAGCACGATCGGGAATCCTGCAATCACAAAGAACAACAGTGAAAGCAATGTGATCGAAACAATGATCAGGCTAACGATGTTCGATCGACGAATTCCGCCCAGTACAACCAGCGTCAGAACAACGATCGCACTAAACGCGATCGGAACTAATAAAGCACGATTCTCAATGCCTAAGACATTCAATAAATAACCTGCAAATCCTAGAGCCGAAGTTGCAGCAGAGGCAGATTTTGCAAGTAGAAACATCCAACCCGCTGTAAATCCAAGCTGCGGATTGAGGTAACGGTAGCCATATTCGTATGTGCCACCGCTGACTGGATGACTTGCTGCAAGTTGAGCGCTATTCAGTCCGTTACAGATTGCTACTCCTGCGGCAAGTGCGATCGCAATTAACACCGCTGATCCAGCAATCCCGGTTGCAATCCCGATACTAACAAATACACCTGCACCAATGATTGATCCTAAACCAAGAGCGATCGCACCAACGATTCCGATTTGTCGTTTTAGTGTGTGGGTCGATGACATTCGATTGCTCCCAATTTAAGGTGAGAACAGTAGTTTAAGCGAAATAATCTAAGCTTGTGAAGCATCTAGCGCTACATTCGAGCGAATGCTGGAGTTCAACTAACTCATCCGAATCTGTCGTGCCTATGTCAGTCTTTTTCGCTGCGGTTGAAGCGGCTAATGCCCCCTAAATCCCCCAAATTTGGGGGACTTTGAAGGTGAGGAACGCTCTGGAATTCTAGAAATTCTTCTAGCTCAAAGTCCCCCAGAATGGGGGATTTAGGGGGCGACCCTAGAACAATCTGAACTCAGAAGTATTAATACACGATCGCTAATCTGAACCGCGAACCTCCTGAACTTGTCCCACCTCAATCACTAATCGAAACGGTTGGCGCATCTCTCGACTAATAAATTCCTCTAACAGTTGAACTTGCTTTGGTGTTACTGAATCTCTCGCTCGCACATTTAATCGAACCGTGGGCGGATCAGAAAGCCAATCAACCTCAGTACTGAGCAACTCTAACCGTTGAAATGTTACCGTTCGATTTAACAAAGCCTGCTCTAAATTGTATTGGAGTTCAGCTTGCCGAACCAATCGAGCAAAACTCACACCCAAGGGAATCAAGAGCAATACTGTTAAAATTGTTGCCCAAGTTAGAGCGCGGCGAGCATGACGAAATCGAGTGTATCCAGCAAGCAAAAATGCCAGCATACAAGACAAAGTAATGCCCAATAGATTTGTCACATACAACAGAGTCGCACCCAAACTTAATGACCAATCTGTTGCCGCTAATCCCAACCCGATTACACACACCGGAGGCATCAATGCAACCGCGATCGCAGTTCCCGCTAAACTTCCTGCAATCCTCGGTTCTGCTTTGGCATATCCACTAATCGCCCCCGCTGTGACTGCAATCCCTAAATCTAATAAAGTCGGCTCCGATCGCGCTAATACTTCACTTCCATAAGTGGGAAGTGCAACAATGATGCCAATTAAGCAAGAGATCAACATTGCTAACCCAGTCCCCACAAGCACTGAGATTGCACCTTGACTAAATAAAGTCAAATCCCCGATTAATGCTCCTAATGCTAATCCTCGAATGGGCAACATTAAAGGCGCAACAATCATCGCGCCAATAATCACAGCCGCACTATTTGAGAGCAACCCAAAAGTTGCGATCGCACAAGATCCAACAATCAACAAAATGTAGATTTCATCTAGCTTCGATTCTGTCTGCAAATCGGTCACAAGCACTTGTAACTGAGCCGGTTCGCGGCGGTTGCGACGGGATTGTTTGAAGCGATCGCGAATGTTTTCTAACACAGTGATATAAAGTCTAAAAATGCTTTCGAGATTACACCATTGAGTTAATCGCATGATCTATCTGAAGCTAGAATTCCGCCCTTGCTTAACGCTTTGTTGTTTTGTCACTTTTTTGTCACTTTCAGCTTCAACTCTAGTGATAGTTCAGCGCTGGTGATTACCCACCTCCCTCACACGATAGAGGCGGATGATTGGATGGACTGTTAACTGTAACTAAAACTAAATTTACAGAGGTAAAAATATGGATTGGCAAAGTCTCTGGCATTGGCTTTATATTGGTGGAATGTCGATCGGCGCGATTTATTTCGCTTTACTCGGTCGAAATCCGAAAGGGCTTCCGAGACTAGAATACTTTGTTGCAACCTTCATCCCCATCTGGTCGGGATTGATGTACCTGCTGATGGTTGTGCCGACTAGCGGTGATGGTTTAGAGATGGGAAAAATCGCGATCGCAGGTCAAACTACACATTTCGCCCGATATGCAGACTGGATTGTGACTACTCCGCTGTTGCTACTGTCTCTATCCTGGACAGCAATGCACCATCATAAATCGAAGGATTGGACACTGATTTTTTCATTAATGGCAACTCAGGTGATTGTGATTGTTACTGGATTGATTGCAGATCTATCCACTGTTCCTTGGGTGCGTTATCTCTGGTATACGATTGGCTGTGTTGCTTTCTTGATTGTTTTGTGGGGAATTTGGAGACCGCTCAAAGAGAAGACCAGAGGCGATGCGGAACTATCGCGCTTCTACAATGGACTCACAACATTCTTTACCATTACTTGGTTTTGCTATCCATTGATCTGGATTTTAGGATCTTCAGGACTGCGACTGTTTGATCAAAATGTGAATACATTCTTGTTTTGCTTAATACCATTCTTCTCAAAAGTCGTGTTCAGCTTCCTTGATTTGAATGGTCTTCGTAGCTTGAAACATCATGAAGAAGAAAGCGCAGAAGAACGATTTGTGAGCAATACAATGCGGTTTATGAATATGATTCCGCTGTTCTGGCAACCGAAACGATCGCGCAGACGATCGCGTGCAATTCCAAGAGGACTGTAAATCTATACAATTCGACAGACGTAACCCGAAACAGTGCAGACCAGAATAGCTTCAGCAATCCGTTTCTCCGAGAGTAGAAACATCGACTCAAGCGAGGAGTTATGAAAAAGATAGTTGCATTGTCAGCATCGCTGATCAGTCTCTCATTGCTGTTTAGTGCTTGTGGAACCTCTGGAACAGGCACAGGTACAGGTACGGGTACAACCACAGAAACAAGTCCAACAGTTTCACCCACAATTAGCCCTACCGTATCTCCAACGGTTTCGCCCACAATTAGCCCAACGACCTCTCCAACTACTAGCCCTACTGCTTCTCCAACGACATCACCATAACTAAAAAACCGCGATCGCTCTTTATAATAGTGTCGATCGCGGTTCTTTTTTATTACCACCAGCGCAGTTGAAGATAATTTCGATCGCCCTGGCTCAATTCTTCCTCAGTTAACCATTCAACAGGCTTATAAGTCCCAAACACATGATCCCACCAGTCAACCGCTAACCCGAAGTTATGATGCCACATGCCATATTTGTGATGAACATAATGCACAGGCATCTTCATCCAAAAACATTTCGTCGGGTTTTCGTGTTGCAGTTGATGAGCATAAGACGAGAACGCAGCATAGACTAATCCGCCCAAAAACCAGCCTAATCCCGCCTCAAACGAAACAAAGAAGAGCAACCCCATGATCAAAATCGTGCCTTTGAGATAGTCGAAAAATTCCCAAAGCACACCTTGTCCTTCAT
>JADEXW010000423.1 GCA_015206935.1 Pseudanabaenaceae cyanobacterium LEGE 13415
TTGTGGACTCTATGAGCCTTGGTCGGGTGAAATTTTGTTTGATCATCAACCGAGAACAGAGATTCGGCGTGAAGTAATTACAAACTCGATCGCGCTTGTTGAACAAGATATTTCGCTATTTTCGGGCAGTGTTCGCGACAATCTAACGCTCTGGGATGCAACCATTCCACAAAGCAACTTAGTTCGAGCTTGTAAAGATGCAGCAATTCATGAGGTCGTGTTATCGATGCCTGGAGGGTACTATGCGGACTTGGCTGAAGGTGCAACGAATTTGAGCGGGGGTCAACGACAACGATTAGAGATTGCACGAGCATTAGTGAACAATCCATCGATTCTAATCATGGATGAAGCAACAAGCGCTCTAGACTCTGAAACGGAGAAAATCATTGATCAGAAACTCCGAGAGCGGGGCTGCACCTGCATTATTGTGGCGCATCGCTTGAGTACGATTCGGGACTGTGACGAGATTATTGTTCTCGATCGTGGAAAAGTGGTGCAACGGGGCAGTCATGACGAACTTCGGCAAATCGAAGGAAAGTATCTGCAATTGATTCGTAGCGAAGGTGAAGCACTATAAAGGAAGGAATAACGATGCTTGATCAAGTAAGAGTAACTAACTTACGCGGAGAAACACATCAGCTTAAAGGCAATGAGCCGATTTTGCTCGATGATCCGGAGACGGTTTGGATTGTAAAATCTGGATCGTTTGCGGTGTTTGCGATCGCACTTCAAAATGGGTCGATCGAAGGAACTCGCCGCTATTTATTCACAGTCAGAAATCAACAAGCAATGTTCGCCACTGCATCGATCTCAGGACGGCAGCTTTTAGCAGTGTCGATCGAGGAAGCGGAACTATTAAAAGTACCATTGCTAGAATTCTATCAGCTTATTGCGAATGGACAAGCGATTTATTGGATCGAGAACTGGATCGAACAGATTGGAGATGCACTTGCAGACATTACTGCGCCTGAGCTACCGATTCAAGAAGAAGGAACGCGCTACTTTGCACTGATGACGGGACAAGTATTTCAACCGCAGCGGGACAGGATCACTTGGGTGCAACTGCAACAAGGCTATGCGACTTGGATGGGATTTGAAGAACTATTGCTTGTTCCTGAAGCTGAACCTTTGCCGTTGAGTTCTAATCTATGGTTACAGGCTGAAACCACGATCGAGCTTTCCGCTCAATCTACGATCGAAATTGACAATCTAGATAGTCTGGTTATCGGTTTAACTCAGCTTCAGGTTTATTTTCTACAAGCGATCGCGCAATTAGAACAACAAGAAGCGATCGCTGAACAGTCCCGATTTGAAGAGCGGCAGCATCTAAATCAGCAAGTGATGGATGAGACACTGGGTGAACTGGTGGCATTGTTAAAAGCTCCAGGCGCAACAGTAGATCAACCTGCTGCGATCGATACGGATCAAGCCCTTCTAATGGCTGCTGGGGCAGTCGGTCGAGCATTAGGAGTGACCATTCGACCTCCCGCCAAATCTGAGGATCTCAAACGAGTCAGTGATCCATTAATTGCGATCGCTCGATCGTCTCGATTGCGAATGCGGCAAGTATCATTACGCGATCAATGGTGGAAAAAAGACTGTGGTGCAATGCTCACTTATACTTTAGATGACAATCATCCGGTTGCAATTTTACCAATCTCAGACACACGCTACGAGATTTATGATCCGCTACAGAAAACACGAGTCGTTGTTAACAATCGCAATGCGCCAAATCTGGCTTCAACTGCTTACACCTTCTATCGTCCATTGCCCGATAAAGTGCTAAAAACCATAGATTTGCTGAAATTCGCACTACAGGGACACTATCACGAATTGATTGTGGTGTTATTTGCAGGCATTGCAACAACACTACTCGGAATGGTCACACCCCAAGCTACAGCCGTTTTGATTGATCATGCAATTCCTGATGCCGATCGCAGTTTACTGGTTCAAATTGCATTCGGCTTGCTGGCGACGACTTTTGGCGGAACGCTGTTTCAGTTGGCTCAAGGTAGCGCAATTATGCGAGTTGAAACCTTTGCTGATTCTTCTACACAATCAGCGGTGTGGGATCGGTTGCTAAATTTGAAAGCTTCGTTCTTTCGGCAATACTCGATCGGGGATTTGAATTCACGAGTCAGCGCCGTTAGCCAAATTCGTCAAAAGCTGAGTAGCACTGTTCTTAGAAGCATTTTTACAAGCCTATTTTCATTGTTGAATCTCGGATTGTTGTTTTACTACAATGCTTCATTAGCTCTGCTTGCAACATTAGTAGCTCTTGTGAACATCACAGTCACGATCGTATCGGGTGTGATGACCTTGCGTAAGGTTCGTCCGCTGCTCGAATTGCAGGGGCAACTCTTTGGGGTGATGGTGCAACTCATCAACGGCGTGACAAAATTGAGAGTCGCTGGAGCCGAATCGCGAGCTTTTGCGTATTGGGGTAAACAGTACAGCCAACAAATTAAATGGATGCTGAGTACTCAAGGCGTTGAAGATGTGTTGGCAGTGTTGAACAAGACATTGCCTGCGATCACAACAGCGCTGTTATTTTGGTTTGCAACAACATTATTGCAACAATCTCAGGCACAAGGAGACGGCTTCTCAACGGGAACCTTTCTTGCGTTTAATGCAGCATTTGGAACCTTTATTTCGGGTGCTACCAGTTTAAGTGCAACTGCGATCGACATCTTAAAGATTGTTCCGCTCTGGGAACGGGCGCAACCGATTCTAGAAGCTCGCCCAGAAGTAGATGCGGATAAAGCTGATCCCGGTCGGCTCTCTGGTCGATTATTAGTCGATCATGCAATCTTTCGGTATCGGGATGATGGTCTTTTAACACTCGATGATGTCAGCATTGCAGCAGAACCCGGAGAGTTTATTGCCTTGGTTGGTTCTTCAGGCAGCGGAAAATCAACCTTGTTCCGATTGTTGTTAGGCTTTGATGCGCCTGAATCTGGAACAATTTACTATGATGGGCAAGACTTATCCGGGCTTGATGTAAATGCAGTCCGTCGGCAGTTAGGAGTCGTGATGCAGAACAGTCGATTGATGTCTGGATCGATCTTCGACAACATTGCGAGTGGTGCATTAGTCACGATGGATGAAGCTTGGGAAGCGGCTCGAATGGCTGGCTTTGCTGAAGATGTTGAATCGATGCCAATGGGAATGCACACCGTTGTTAGTGAGGGCGGAACGAACCTTTCTGGTGGACAACGCCAACGATTGTTAATTGCCCGATCGCTGGTTCTCAAACCGAAAATTCTCTTGTTCGATGAAGCAACCAGTGCGCTGGATAATCGAACTCAAGCGATCGTGTCTCAAAGCTTAGAACGGCTCAAAGTCACTCGAATTGCGATCGCACATCGTCTTAGCACGATCCGCAATGCCGATCGCATTTATGTCTTCCAAAGCGGTCGAATTGTTCAACAAGGCAACTTTGATCAACTGGCAAATCAATCAGGACTATTCGCACAGTTAATCGAACGACAAAAGATTTAATGGGGAGAACGATGAAATTCAACACAATGATTAATATTCTGCTTGTCTCTGGACTGGGATTTAGTGCAATCGCGCTACTGAATCCTTCAGAGGAAATCGAAGCGTTTAGCTCTTCTTTTTGCCAAATTCAACTCCACGGCAATCAATTGGTCAGAACTGAGCTAGTGTTTGGTTTATCAAAATCAAATGGTTCAATCATCACTGAGAAAGAGTTCCAGCGCTTTATGGATCAAGAGGTTACACCGTTATTTCCAGACGGGTTAACGGTGATCACAGCAACCGGACAGTTTAAAGATCCGAATGCAACCGTGATCAAAGAACAATCAAAGCTGTTATTATTGCTCTATCCGTTTGATGGTGAAAGTAATCGGCGGATCGAACATATTCGAGAAGTTTATCGCAACCTGTTTCAGCAGCAATCTGTGTTACGAACTGATGCTCGATCGTGCGTTTCTTTCTAAGTATGACAATCCTCATAGACAGAGGAATGACGAATGTTAGATCAATAACATCACTTTTGCTAACTCCAGTTCAAGACGTTTTTCAGATGTTCGTAACCGGGAAAGTTCATACGATGAAAGTATCCCAATCGAGGTTACAACACGATGAAACGCTTCAACAACGTCCTAATCAATCCAGTTCGCCAATGGCTCGAATCCATCGAAATCCATCGTCCCAAAACTGCACGATGGCTGTGCAAACTGATTCCAGCCCGATGCCCATTTGAGCGAGAAATTAAATTGTTCGATCGCACGATCGCATCAATCCCACCGCTTTGTAAACTCAATCCGTTTTACGATCAAATCGTCGAAATTCGCTTCAAATCACTCGTTTTCTTAGCTGATCAGTGTGGAGAAGATATCACACTCTATTGTTAAGTCGATGGATGTCGATCGTAAAAACTTCACTGCTCGCAATGATTGAAGAAAAGCTCACCCTGTAATTCACTGAATGAGAAGGATTAACTATGATTCACCATATCTCGATCGCAGCATTTGACCCTCATCACGTTGCTGAAGTATTAGCAGAACTACTCCAAGGACAGGCAGCCCCATTCCCGTATCATGAAGGTAGCTATATGGCATTAAGCCTTGATCCGAATGGAACACTGATCGAAGTCCTTCCACGGGGCACAGAACTCAGACCGGTCGGAGAATTTGTACGACCCTCTCATCCCCAAACTGTCCAATACAACGCCTTTCATGCAGCAGTATCCGTTTCAATCACTGAAGCTGAGGTTCATCGGATCGCTCAACGTGAAGGCTGGACTGTTCAGACCTGCGATCGAGCAGGATTCTTTCATGTGATTGAGGTTTGGATCGAAAATCAACAACTATTAGAGTTCCTTCCGCCGACCTTCACAGCACAGTATCTTGCTTTCACCCATCCAGATGCACTCAAACCATTCTTGTTATTAACCGCCGCCTAAAATCACGAAACCCGCTAGGATTAGTTCTAGCGGGTGTTTTATGGTTTCAAACCCGGCTGATATAACTCTGTCGCTT
>JADEXW010000424.1 GCA_015206935.1 Pseudanabaenaceae cyanobacterium LEGE 13415
TATAAAGACTCATCGCTTTTTCAACCCCTTGCTTCAGACTGAGTTCAATGGCACTCACGGTTAGGTCTAAAACCTCGTCGATCGCGCTTTTCTCAGTCGGTGCAAAAGTTCCTAATACATGAGATACCGCATCTTTCTCGCTCGCTTTGGCACTTCCGATACCAATTCGCAAACGCGGGAAATTTTGGGTTCCGAGATGCGCGATCGCAGATTTCATTCCATTCTGTCCTCCTGCCGATCCGGACAATCGAATTCGCAATCGTCCCACGGGCAGATCCATATCGTCATAAATCACTATGACGGCTTCGGGTGGAATCTTGTACCAATCGATCACAGCCCGGATCGCCTGTCCCGATAAGTTCATATAGGTTGTGGGCTTGAGCAGGCGAACTTTACCGACAGGACTCAGCCCTTCCCCGAAGAACCCTTGGAATTTCTTGTTTTCAGATAGGTGAATCTGCCAAACTTTGGCTAATCGATCGACGGCGAGAAATCCGACATTATGGCGAGTATTTTCGTATTTGCTGCCAGGATTTCCCAATCCGACAATCAACTGAGGAGTAACGGGTGCTTCGGGCATAGAAATCTATTCTTTCTCGATCGTGGTTGCTGTGATCGGCTCTTCGGTTTCTGAAGTATTTTCTGCTGGAGCCAGTGTGGGTTTTTCTTCTAGCTTGGCTTCCATTGGCTGTGGGGTCGGTTCTGTGAGCTTCTCTGCTTCGCGTTTGAATTCGTTTTCAAATTCCTTGGAAGCATCTTGGAAGCTGCGGAGCGCTTTACCCATGCTGCGCCCGATTTCGGGAAGTTTTTTCGGGCCGAACACTAGCAATGCAACGACTAGAATCAAGACCATTTCGGGTAAGCCAATTCCGAAAAAGTTCATAGCAATCTCCGTAAGGGGTAGCTTTCATTTTAGAGGGTTGGCAACCGGAGTAGCACGATCGTTCCTCATCCTGTTCAAAAAAAATCCCGGACGAATCCGGGAGAATCGCTAATAAAGTTTTGAGTCTTAGCCGCCCCAATCGACATCGAAGCCAGTGAGAATCAGTTCTTGGTTATAAATTTGCAGAATGATCAGCAGGAAGACCAAAAACAACGCCATAAAAATGCCCATCAAAGGCGTTGTGCCCCATCCGGGAACGACTTTACCGTATTCTGAATTTAAAGGTTTAAGGATGTCTCCCAATCGAGTCCGCTGTGCCATGGCTCACCTTGATAAGTTAGTCTCGACAAATATCTAAGATTCACACTACCACGTTAATGGCAGCAATTAGATCTGATTATTCGTCGCCTTTCCAAGCTTCCATGACTTCATCTACACTCTTTCCTAAGATTCGTGCGATCGGGATTAATTGATGACTCTCGACTTCTTCGCCACGATAAATTTCGCGCAGTTCCGGCCGTGATAAGCGATACGAATCACAGAATTTGAGAAATTCCTCTTCGGTCAAATCGAGATCAATCTGCCGTTCCCGCAGTAATACAGCAATCAGGGCACTTCCTTGCAGCGGTCGCTCGACTTTCGATCGATACCGCTGCACCAATTCTGCCACCGCATCCGATGATCCGCCTGTTCGCGCAATTAAGTCATAACAGGCGTGGTAGAGGGCTTTTTCAAGTCGTTCCGTTTCGTTGAGGGATTTCGCGATCGTATCGGCATAGTTTGGATCGCAAAATCCGACGATTCTCCCTTCATGTGAGAGCGGCACATAGCTCGCTTTGGTTGAACATTCCCAAGGTAAAGTCGGTTTAGCCTTTGGCATAGTGACACCACTGAAACACGAAAATCTCTGTGTTTAAGATTCCCGCGCTCAGTCTGCATCACTCAGGCATGTCAAACAAAACGGTCGTGATGTAGCGTTCTGCCCAAGCTTCCCCGAAAGCTTTTTCTAGCACTCGTCGCGTCTTATCATTCTGCTGCTGTTGTGAACAATAATAATGTTGTCCTGCCAGAATTTCAGCACTGCGCTCAGGAGTTGGATCAGTCGCGATCGCGTTCTGACAGTGAATTTCCAAGTACGATCGCACTTGTTCCAAAAATGCCGCTTCTTCCTCTTGACTGCTTGGACGAACGAGCAAACAGAAGTCTGAGAAGATATCACCCCATTCGGGAACGGCTCGACGCTGAACAAATTCGGTTTCAGGTACAGAATTGAGTGCGGTTTGATAGTCTTCGGGCAATTGTCGATCGCTGCTGGTTGGAGAAAGATCCGCGATCGCTAAACTAATCTGTCCGCCACGTCCGCCAACTAAATCAGCTCCAAACATCGGTAGCGCATACTCTGGGCGCGGAAACATCACACAGTGCAGAATGTCCAACGATGATCCAAGTTTTGCAAGCTCTAAATGTAATTTCCGAAACTGCGGCGATTGATAGCACTTATTTTCAATTATCAGTTTTTCACCTTCCATCCGTCCTTCTACGTAGCCCAGATCTTCAGGCAGTTGATAGGGCGATAGGTCTAGATGCTGTTGCCAGACCCGTTCGATCATGTTGGCTAAACTGCGGATTAAGGGATGTTGCTGTTGACGAAGCGAGGTTGAAATCGAAGTCATGTTAAATCCGGGGTAAAGAACGAGGTAAGACGATGAACTTTTGCTTAAATTCCCCCACATTACAAGGATATCAGCTTGCGACTGGCAATTTATCAAGGCTATAACGGCTCTAGAATTGGTTAAAAATATGGCAGGGCAGATCCTGGGCGATCGATATCAAGTTGAACGAGAATTGGGCAAGCACGCGGGACGTTGGACGCTGTTGGCGCATGATTTACACGCCAGAGAACGGGTTGTGGTGAAGTTACTCTGTTCAGATGAAGATTTACGATCGGATGATTTGAAGCTGTTCGATCGTGAAGTAGAAATACTGAAATCCCTTTCTCATCCGTGTATTCCAAAATACTTAGGTTATTTTCAGCATCGGCTTCCGGGTGGGCGGGCGCTCGCTTTGGTGCAAACTTACGTAGCAGGTCGATCGCTCTCCGATTGTCTGCAACGCGGACGAACCTTTAATGAAGCGGAAGCGAAACAAATCGCTAAATCGGTGCTGTACATCCTGATTTACTTGCAGGGGCGAAAGCCGTCGATCGTGCATCGAGACATCAAGCCCAGTAATATTTTATTAGGCGATCGTAAAGTTCACTTGGTCGATTTTGGTTCTGTGAAAACGATCATGAATCGGCAAGATGGAACCTCTGCGTTCACGATGGTCAACACGCACGATTTCACGCCGCCAGAACAGTACAGCGGTCGATCGGTGACTGCATCCGATTTGTACAGTCTGGGTCTAACAATTGTGACCAGCATTACCGGATTGCAACCGTCGCAGCTTCCCCGGAAAGGGAATCGAATTGATCTAGAATCAGTCGCCGAGCTGAGTCCAGCGTTTGTCGATTGGCTTTTGTGGATGACAGAAACGACGCTTGATCGACGATTGCAAACCGCAATGATGGCACTTCAGGCGCTCGACGCGGCACAAGTGAGAAACGCGATCGCTTAATCTGGACGGTCTTCAGTGAATTGCTCGATCGATTCCACGATTCCTTCTGAATAAGGCTCTAGAACAGTTGCAGCGACTTGAAGATCTGCGAGAGCTTGACTGAATTCCTCAGAATCAGGATCAGTCGCTTCCAGTTTTTCGATCGCTGCGATCGCTTTTTCAAGTTGAGGACGATATTCTGCCATATGGCGTTTTAGGCTAGTGAACGATTGTTGAAAAGTCATCGATTTAGTCTCCTTTCAAGTTTGGCAATTTGTTGGCGACAATTTGCGACCGTCTTTTTTCAATGGGCAATCAATCCCTGATCTTGCTCGTCGTAAAGCTTTTCTTGCTCTTTGGCGATCTTCGCTAGATGTTCTTCAAGTGCCCGATGTTGTCCTTCAAGCTGTTTTCGGTAGTCTTTATTTTTCGTCATGATTATACGAACCGGGTGAGTTGAACTCGGTAGCGGTCTTTCTTTGTGACCATAACTTCTCCGACTTCAACTCGTCCTTTTCCACGAATTGCAATCAAATCACCAGATTTTACCGAGTAGCTGGCAGAACTAGTTTCTTTCCAATTGACGCGAACATCACCTGCTGAAATCATTTCAGCCATTTTGCTGCGTGACATTCCAAAACCCGCAGACGCGATCGCATCAAGTCGCATTGAGGCTTCAACGGTTGTAATTTCCTTTTTCTTCGGCTCTCGAATCTTTAACTCTTCAAATGGAATCGGCTCAACTTTGACAGGAACCGATCGCACTTGATTAAGTGAGGTTTGCAGGAAATCAACCAGTTCAGGAATGACGATCGCTTGTGCGCCCCGTTCTCCCAGAACAATGATGTCTCCAACTTTTTCGCGGACAATGCCAGTTCCCAGAATCGCCCCTAAAAAATCTCGATGCGTGGCTGGATCGAATAGGAAATTTCCGGCAATATCGAGGGCGGCGAGTTCAACTTGGGACGCATCGAGCGACAGATCGGATCGAGCGATCGCAACTCGTTGCCGTTCTGCTTGCGAATAGCCACCCCAGGAAATGACTTGAATTTCTGTTAGGCGGGAAAACGATCGCTCCACTTCTGCCAACTCTGGTGGGGAAAGAAAGTCGCTTGTCACCACTTCCCAAGTCTTGATCGCTTTTTCAGCTTGGTCGATCACTCGCGCGATCGTGTCTCGATTTTCTACGCCTTTGAGGAGTTCTTCCCTTGGTAACATAACGATAGAGATAAAAATCTATTTTATCGAACTTAAAAGTATGACTCAAACCAAACGCCGATTTACCAGCATTGAGGAGTATTTAGAGTACGACGACGGGACAAACACCCGTTACGAGTTGGTCAATGGAGAATTAGTTGAATTGCCTGCTGAAAGCCCACAAAATCTAATTATTGCAACGTTTCTACTGGTTCAATTTGCTCTACTTGGAATTCCAACATATCGCCTTGGCGTTAAACAGCAAATTGCGGTGAATTCTGCGGAAGTGACAGCCCGTGAGCCAGATTTCATCGTGCATTCTGAAAC
>JADEXW010000425.1 GCA_015206935.1 Pseudanabaenaceae cyanobacterium LEGE 13415
GTGTTCGCGATCGCGTTGAGGAACTCATCGATCGACTAGAGCAACATCATCAGCAACATTGTGCCGATCATTACTACCAAGTTCGCGGACAGCTTGCGACTTCTGATGATTGGTTTTATCAGGGAAATAATGTCGATCGAGCAGCAAGATTAATCTACTTAAATAAGACGTGCTTTAACGGACTGTACCGCGAGAATTCTAAAGGTCATTTCAATGTCCCGATCGGGAGCTACAAAAAGCCTGCAATTTATGATCCAGAGATTTTAAGAGCAGACTCGATCGCGCTTCAGTCTGCAAACATTGAACCTGGATCATTTGATCAAGTGCTGCAACATGCTCGAAGTTCAGAGGATTTCGTTTACTTTGATCCGCCTTACTATCCAATTAGTCCGACTAGCAACTTTACAGCCTACAATCGCTATTCGTTTAGTGAAGCTCAACAAATTCAGTTGCGGGATGTTGTGGCTGAACTCAGCGATCGAGGTGTAAAAGTGATGCTCTCAAACTCTGATTGCCCGTTTATACAAGAACTGTACAAGGCGTTTAACGTCCATACCATCTACGCTACACGCAACATTAACTGCAATGCAGAGAAGCGAGGAAAGATCACAGAAGTCTTAGTCACTAATTATTTGGTAGAGCAGTCCTAAATTAGTCGTGAGATGCGCGATTGATCGTGCCCCCTAAATCCCCCATTCTTGGGGACTTTGAGCGAGAAAAATTTCTAGAACTCTAGAGCGCTGCCCATCTTCAAAGTCCCCCAGATTTGGGGGATTTAGGGGGCTTTAGCCGCTTCAACCGAAGCACAAGAGACTTATGTATACACGGTAGGAATCGGGGATTTAGAGGGTGTTAGAACATTTCACACCTTGAATCAGATCGCTACATTAGGAGAATTGCTGGTTATCCCTCATTGGAAAGACGGAAATCAATTGCATTGTCTCTAGCATTCAAACAGTTGTGACCTTGAGAAGATGTTATGCGAATTCATCATCTAAACTGTGGCTGTATGTGTCCGGTGGGTGGAGCGTTATTCGATGGCTTCAGTCGCGGCATTACATCGCATCTGGTCTGTCACTGTTTATTGATTGAAACGAATCAAGGTCTTGTTTTAGTCGATACTGGCTTTGGACTGCGCGACATTGAAGCACCTTTGAATCGTTTAAGTCCGTTCTTTGTCACGTTTAATAACATTCAATTCGATCGCAAATACAGCGCGATCGACCAAATTGAAAAGCTTGGTTTCTCTCCTCAAGATGTTCGCCACATCGTTCTCACGCATCTTGATTTTGACCATGCAGGCGGCTTAGAAGACTTTCCAAACGCAACGGTTCACGTAATGCAAAGTGAATGGGATGCAATCCACGATCGAGAAGGTTTTATTGCTCGTCGCCGTTATCGTCCACAACAATGGGACGAGATGAAATCCTGGAAATTTTACAATCCGAATGGTGAGCCGTGGTTCGGATTTGAAGCGGTTCGAGAGCTAGAAGGATTGCCACCAGAGATTTTATTTATTCCGCTGGCAGGACATACAAAAGGACATGCGGGCGTAGCGATCGAGACTTCCGAAGGTTGGCTACTTCATGCAGGGGATGCTTATTTTTATCGGGATGAGATGAAGCCTAATCCGAATTGCACACCTGGATTGAAAGCCTATCAATGGATGATGGAAGTCGATCGAAAAGCCCGATTGCTCAATCAAGACCGACTTCGGAAACTTGCACTCAATCATTCAGATGAAGTTCAATTGTTCTGTAGTCATGATGCGATCGAGTACAAGACACTCGCCGAACAAAAATCACCTGCTCAGATTAGTTAAAGGGAACTAATTGCCACAAGAGCAATAGAACTCCGGTTGGATTTCTAACTCAAATTCAGCAAAAGAAGCAGAATTAGGAGGCTGTAAATTAGACATATTAACGATGTCACCGATAAATCAAGATTTTCATTCTACACTGGTAAAAAACCAATTTTTATCAGATATATGGCAGTCCCGATTCGATATCTCCATCTTTCAGATTTTCACGTTGGTAAAGATAAGTATGCTGAACGCAAAATGTTCAGAAAAATCTTAAACCATGTGCAAGAAAAGAAAGACCAAAACTGGATACCGGATTTAGTATTCATTACTGGAGATATTGCAAATAGAGGTAAAGCTGAAGAATACGAAGTCTTTACAGATGAATTCTTATTGGGACTTTACGAAACGTTGGGAAACTGGAACGGACTCATCTTCACAGTTCCAGGAAATCATGATGTGAATCGGAATGAAGTTGAGTTTTTAGCCAGAGAAGAACTTTGTCGATCGAGAAACCAAGTTTTTGAATCCACTCGATCAGGACTTCAAAAACGCCAGAGAGCTTTATTACCAGGCATCAACGCATACTGCAATAACGACGAAAGTAATGCGCCGAAACAATGGATCAACTCCGAAGCTGGAACATTTCATCAGATAGTCACAATCCGAGAACAGCAAGTCGGAATTGTGGGAATGAACACTGCTTGGCTTTCTAAAGATGATGATGACGAAAGAAACCTTACGCCCGGAGTGGAATTAGTTAAAGAAGCACTAGAACAGATCGAAGCCTGTCAAGTTCGTATAGTGCTGGGACATCACCCGCTGGATTGGTTGTTGAAGGATGATGGCGATCGAATTCGACAGGCATTTGGTCGCTGTGGAGTCCTGTATTTACATGGTCATCTGCATGAAGCTTGTGCGAGAGGAGAAGAAAATAGCGCAGGGAAAGGATTTCTCAACATTCAAGCGGGAGCCGCCTTTCAAGCACGAGATGGCGATGAGAGAGACTGGAAAAATGGATTGCTTTGGGGTGAATTAGATCTCGAACAGTATCAGCTTCGATTGCAACCGCGCCACTGGTCAGCAAAACACGAAGCTTGGGTGATGAGCAGCGAATCTTTTCATCCCGATCGAGAACTTGGAAATGGCTGGTGGAAGTTTCCTTTACCCGGAGCGCAGTCTTCACCAAAGCAATCCAAATCAGCGAAAGTTGCTCCAGCTTTCCCAAAGGTAAAACCGCCAGAAGGTTGGAACATTGAAAATGATGCCTCGTTAGCCACTCGTCGAGCTTCACTAGAGAAAACTGAACTCTCTGAGGAAGAAGCCCTGCAATACTTCGATGGCGGCACTCCTGGCTGGCGGCTAGCACTCTCTCAGACGATCGATCGACGTGAAATTGTCGCCGATTTGCACAATACGCTAATCACTGGACAGGGACAAGACAAACCATCAGTCATATTACTGTTGGGAGCAGGGGGAGAAGGGAAATCAACGGCAGTGTATCAAACGATCGTCGATTTAATTACCGCTGATTCTACTTGGCAGGTTCTGTGGCGGCATGACCCAGAAGTTGGCTTATCGCTTAAGAACATTACGTCACTCCCTGAAGATGGGAGAAAATGGTTAGTTGCGAGTGATGATGCAGATAGCATTGCGGCTGATGTATTTAAAATCGTCAAAGAACTATATAGAAAGGAACGCGATGATATTCAGTTCTTGCTAACTTGTCGAGATACAGATTGGATTGCAAGTGAACAAGAGAGCTATCCAGTCCGTGACTGGTTGAGCGTGTCAAATTTTCATCGCAAAGATATCTCAGGCTTGAGTGATCGAGATGCAACGATCGTCGTTCAAGCCTGGCAGCGATTTGGCGATCGAGGTCTGGGAGAACTGGCAGGTAAGCCCGAAACAGAAGCGGTGAAATTGTTAGTCCATTCAGCACGAACCGAAGCCACGATCGGAGAAGGTGCATTCTTCGGAGCAATGTTGAAGATGCGCTTGGGTGATCAATTAAAAGAACATCTGCGAGTGATGTTACATCGGTTCGCATCGCGTGAGATTCCAGGCGGCGATACCTTGCTGCGAGCCTTTGCTTATATTGCTGCAATGCACTCAGAAGGATTAATGATTCTTTCTAAGCCTGTGCTATCAGAAGCTCTCAACTGTGATCCAAAAGCCTTGAAGATGAAGGTTTTATTCCCATTAGGTAAAGAAGCCGCTGCCACTCAAGCCGGACGGTTCATTTTCACACGACACAGAAGGATTGCTCAAGCTTCGATCGAGATTCTGCAAGAGCAGTTTGGTGAGGATCTCGATGAGTTGTATATGGAGCTAGGCAAAGCTGCCATGACTGCGGGTGCAAGAGACATTCACATTCCAGAGTATTCAACTTGGAAACATAAACTACCGCAACATTTCATTCAAAAAGGGAACGTGGACTTAGGAATTGCGATCGCGGAAGAAATGTTAGCAGGTACGCCACACGATGCACATCTACTAGTCACGCTGGGTAAGCTTTACAAGCAACACGATCGAGCTGAACAAGCGTCTCAATTGTTCCGCAGCAAGGTTGGACAAGTGCTGAACAATGAAGATAATCGAGTGTTATATGCAGCATGGGGAACCGTTGAAGCCGATCTAGAGCATCGGGCTTTGGCGGTCTGGATTAATGCAATTTCACTTGCGGATCAAACCGCTCAAGGGTGCATTGATAATCAGCAAGCAAGTATTGGCTTCACGATCTTTGGGTTGAATGTGATTAAGCTGTATGAGAAATTTAACGATCGTATTTTTGCAGAGGGTCAAAGTGCGGTTGCTCATCTGGGTCTTTTGATTGCAACTCCTACCAGTGATCCAACAGGCTATCAATATTTCCAAAATTTTCTTAAGAATGGTCGAGGTTTAAATATTCCAGAAATGACGGTACGAACGGCTTTCCAAACGTTTTTGGATGCTTTAGAAGCTGCCTACCAGGTGTGTGGCGAAAAGCATCTGTTTGTCGATCGATTGCTTCCACCGAGCGATCTCACGTTTGATGGGCTTCACTATTTGATCAATCGAGCTATCGATCGGAATCAAAAACAGAACGAGAATCCGAAGCCCACCAAACGCGAGAAGCGTTAAACCAGCGATGATACTCTTGCTTTGAAGCCTGCTTTCTCTAAAGCGGTTACAGTTGCT
>JADEXW010000426.1 GCA_015206935.1 Pseudanabaenaceae cyanobacterium LEGE 13415
GGCTATAGGTCTGACTTGAACCAAAGTCATGAGACCGAGCCGCAATGCTGACCCAGTTTCCTTGTCTACTCGTTGCACGAACTCCGTCACCGCGCCTGAGCTTTGCCACCACAGGAGCATTTGTACTCGGAGATTGGCGAATATTCACAATGCCGCCAACATCTTGAGTAACAATAAAGGAACAGACTGTGTTGTTCAAAATTTCTTGTGTATAGTCCGGATCACTTTGTGCGATCGTCCGGGCATCTGACAAAGCGGGTAAAGGACGATAAGCGAAAGCACAAGTGACCAAAGTAAGCAGGATTGTCGATCGACGCAAGGCACAGCTCCAAAGAGGCTGCTTCGATGGGGGCTTCATAATATCCTCTGTAGATTTATAACAAGCGACGGCCTTGGCGAATAGAATTCGGTGGGCATTTCGGATTCACGCAAGAAGTCTAATGAACGCTGGTGTTTATTCGTTTGTGTAATACCAAATTGATTTTTGAATGCGACAGATGCGGCAAGCCCCCTAACCCCCAATTCTGGGGGAACAAGAATCAAAGTCCCCCAGAATTGGGGGATTTAGGGGGCGAAGGATCTGTCGCATTAACAGATTGATTTGGTATAACTTGGTTTCTATCGTAGAGGTTCTAATCAAGAGAAACAGCTAGCATTTGTCTCGCTTTACAGCCAACAAATGCGAACAGATTGAATTAACTTTCGTGAGTATCGAAAGTATAATTACTTATGACTTTAGTTGATATTAGTGGCTCGATCGATGCAACATTAACGCGGTTCCCTCGGCGTTAGACTGGCGCTAATCGAGTTGGCATAGATGGCAAGCTGCGATCGATTCCGCAGCACTAAACGATTGAGTAAATGCGTCACATAGGTTTTCACAGTGCCCTCTGTCAAATTCAACTGAGTTGCAATTTCGCGGTTAGTACAGCCCTGACCAATTAGGGACAACACATCTCGTTCTCTGGATGGAAGCTGTTTCACTTCCTCGGTGATGTTCTGCTGCTCTGAGGAGTTATCTGGAACATTCGTTAACAATTTTTCCATTAATCCTGGAGCCATTTGATAATAGCCCCGATGCACGAGACGAATCGCTTCGATCAGTTCTGAAGCAGGCATATCTTTAAGCAAATAGCCTTTTGCACCCGCTCGCATCGCCTGAGCAATATCGCGATCGTCATCGAACGTACTTAGGACTAATACTTTCACATTCGGAAACTGCTCTACAATCAATCGAGTTGCTTCGATTCCAGTCATGACGGGCATCCGGATGTCCATTAGCACGACATCTGGCTGTAAGGTGGCAACTTGCGCGATCGCAGCTTCTCCATTCGCCGCAGCACCGACCACTTCCAGATCAGACTCTTGATCCAACACTGCCTGTAGCCCTTGACAAATCAGACTTTGATCATCGACAAGTAACAACCGAATCATAGCGCACCTCAAGCCCAAGGAAATCTGACCTCAATTTGGCAACCCGCTCCGGGCGCGGTCGTTAAGTGAAATTCTCCCGCTAAGGCAGTCACTCGTTCTTGCATCCCTTGGAGTCCAAATCCGGCTGATCGCTGAGTACAATCAAACCCTTTACCATTATCGTTGATTATCAGACAAAGGGAATCTCCATTGGCTTGGCTTATCGGGTTCAACGTGATTTCTACTTGAGTCGCTTGAGCATATTTAGAAATATTGGTTAAGGCTTCTTGCACAATCCGATGAATCGTTTTTGAGATCGGTAAAGACACAGACTTTTCTAGGTTAATTTGAACGATCGGAGTTGTGCCTGTCACCTGTCGAAACCCTTCCGCCAACTCCGCGATCATGGCTTCTAAGGATTGTTCAGCGGGTTGCTCGACTCGCAGCGCCTTGACGGATTGGCGAACTTCCTGCATTGCAGTTTTGCTTAACTGGTACGCCTGTGATAGAAACACCTCAGCTTGAGCGGGATCGCGCTGAATCACAGTGACAGCGGCTTGTAGCTGGATGGTGAGCGCGGTCAGAGAATGTCCCAGAGAGTCATGAATCTCGCGAGCAATCCGATTCCGCTCCTCAATGGCTGCCATTGACTCAATTTGTTGGTTGAGCGATCGCTCTTGGACTAAGGCTTGCTGCAATTTTGCTTGCAGGCGGCGGATCGAGAGTTGTGTTTCAATCCGAACAAGGACTTCTTCAACCTGAAACGGTTTGCAAATGTAATCCACCCCTCCGACTGAAAAGGCTTTGACTTTATCAATGACTTCATGGGAGGCACTGATAAAGATGATCGGAATATCGATCGTTTGCGTCTGTTCTTTCAGCCGACGACAGACTTCGTAGCCATTCATACCAGGCATGTTCACATCCAGCAAAATCAAGTCGGGCGGTTGTGCCTGCGCTCCCATTAATGCCGCCGATCCATTGATCACACTCCGAACTCTGTAGCCCTGTTCACTGAGTAATGTTGACAACAATCGCAAGTTATCTGGTGTGTCATCAACGATCAGAATGTCTCCTTTTGTTGAGGATTTGAACTGCATAACTCAACCTGGGATGATAATTTGACCATTATACTTTCCTAAGAATGAGGAATCCTCTCCACGACTTCCAAGGGTAGGTAACATGCGATTAGATAGTCTCGATCGACTGTTGCAAATCATTCGGGTGCGACGATCTCGACGCTGGATCACTGTGCTTGGACTGATTGGAACTGCGATCCTCATTGCGCTCTTCTGGCAACGATTACATCCTGCCCAGAGTCCTCTATCTGCTCTGCCAGAAATTACAATCAGTCGTTCACAGAACGAGCCAATTCAACCCATTCCCCTGCAAGTTACCTTGAATGCGAACAAAGTACAGTTAGGAGCAAAACTCTTTGGGGATACGCTTCTTTCTATGGATCGTCAGGTGTCTTGTCTGAGTTGCCATCGACTGGATCAAGGAGGGGTAGATCGACAAGCTCGATCGAGGGGAGCAAATCGCGTACAAACGAAGGTCAACACTCCGACGGTTTTGAATGTTGCCTACAATTTCCGGTTTAGTTGGAATGGAAAGTTTGAGACGCTAGAGGCTCAGATTGAAGGGCTAGCTCAAACCGTGATGGGAAATTCTTGGGAGCAAGTGATCCCGCGACTTCAGCAAGTGCCAGAGTATGTTCAGCAGTTTAAAGCGATTTATTCAGATGGGATCACTGTGCCGAATGTGATTGATGCGATCGCAGATTACGAACGATCGTTGATTACGCCGAATTCTCGCTTTGATCAATTTTTGCGCGGCAATTACACTGCGTTAACCGTGGAAGAAAAAGAGGGCTATCGATGGTTTAAAAGTTATGGCTGTGTCGGTTGTCATCAAGGCATGAATGTGGGCGGTAACTTGTTTCAGAAGTTTGGAATGCTGGGCAACTATTTCGCCGATCGTGGCAACCTGACTCGCGCTGACTATGGGCGCTACAACGTAACGGGCAGTGAAAACGATCGATATGTGTTTCGGGTTCCAAGTCTGAGAAATGTCGCGATCACACCCCCTTATTTTCATGATGGATCAGCTCAAACACTCGAACAAGCAATCAATACGATGGCGCAGTATCAGCTCGGTCGTCCCCTTGATCAAGAACATGCTCGGCGAATTGCCCAGTTTCTGAACACACTCACCGGAGAAGGAGTGGATCATGAGTCGTTTTGAGAGTTCCAGCCAGAACGATCGTTCGGAGCAATCTAATCGAGTGGGGCGATTGCTCCAACGAATTCAGTGGAACCGACTGGCACTGATTGGATTCGCGATCGTGCTGATGATGGTGTGGAACAAAGCGAACATTCTCAATATTCATCAACATAGCCGCTATCTCACACTCCTACGTCAATCGCAGGAGGTTGATGTACGCTTGAATCAGAGTGTGTTGGAAGCACGATTGGGACAGCTTGCCTCTTACGATCCCATTGTGACCAAAGTGGCTGACCTGAAACAGATTCACGCCAAACTGCAACAGATTCCTAGCTTTGTTAATCCGGCAGAACGGGCTACCCTAGATCAATTGCTCCGCAGCCAGCAGAAACTTTTGCAAGCGAAAGAAGCTTTGATCAATCAGTTCAATTCTCAAAATGCGGTTTTGAAAAACTCGCTGTCTTATTTTCCGATTTTAGTTCGTACCTTAGCTGAAACATCAACAGTTGTTCCATCTCAATCTGAGCAGCTAAATTTGTTTCTTCAGAACGTCCTATTATTAGATGTATTAGGAGATAGTGAAGATGTCTCGGCTCAACTCACACGACAGATAGAACAACTAGAAGCCGAGGCATTCAATAAACCCACGTTCAAAACAGCGATCGACTATGCTCATCTGATTCTGCATGGACAGCCCCGCCGAGAAGCGCTCATTCACGGTATTTTGATTATTCCGACCAAAGACATCAGTGATGCGACCGCGCAAACTTACTATCAGTCCTATCAACGAGCGCTCTCCGCTGTAAATTTTTATCGATTCTGGTTTTTTGTCCTGTGTACTGTTGGCGTAATTGCGATCGCTGCCTCGATTATTTTCAGACTGAGGCGTTCGGAACAAGCACTGAGACAAAGTGAAACAAAATTTCGCACCTTACTAAGTGCAATTCCAGATCTGATGATGCGCTTGACGGGTGATGGAACTTATCTAGACTTTATTCCAGCTAAAAATTTCAAAGTCTATTCAAATCACACAGAGCGTGATGTAGTGGGAAAGACTGTGTTTGAGATTCTACCTGCTCCGCTTGCGAAAGAACGAATCACTTACATTCATCAGGCTCTACAGACAGGTGAACTACAAGTTTATGAGTATCAACTCACGAACAACAATGAAATACAACACTTGGAAAATCGCATTGTTGTGAGTGGAACAAACGAAGTGTTGATTATCATTAGAGACATCACTGAGAAAAAGAAAGCTCAGATCGAACTCGAATCACAAAAAGCATTCCTACAGCAAGTCATTAGCACCGTTCCAAGTGCAGTTTTTGTGAAAGACAAACAG
>JADEXW010000065.1 GCA_015206935.1 Pseudanabaenaceae cyanobacterium LEGE 13415
GCCTGAAAAAGTCCTATGTCGCTTCAGATAGTCTCCCCCCTGCTGGCTCAAGCTGCAAAACCCGTCAAAACTCAACCCGCTTCCAGACCGCTTGTCCAAGCGAATACGAACAACCTCTGGATCATGACTTCGGGTGGACTGTTCTTGATGCTTGTTGTTTTAGGAATTTGCTCAACGCTGCAAGCGAACAAGCTGAAAAAGCAAGTCAAATTCGAGGTACTAAAAAATCGAGAATACCAGAAAAAACTGAAATATGCAGTCGAAACGATCGGGAAAATGGAGCGCAATCCCGACTTGATTCACTCGCGCGAGTTTAACTTGGACTATCTGCGAATGCGGATGGCAGAAGAAGTCTTTCATTTCGCGATCGTCAATCAAATCAAAATCAAAGTCAAAGATAAAATCACGATGGCTTTGCGTCCGAGTCAAGCCAATCAAGGCGAAATTGGGATTGCTAGCACAGGTCGCCAAGTGGATGAAATCTTTGATGTCTTATACAAAACAGGCGAAACGGCTCAATCGACCAGAGTTCTATTTCGGATTCAAATCAAGATTCTCAAGCTGCCAACTCAGCCAACTTCAGTAACGATTAATCAAATTATTGATTGTTTTGAAACGTTCCTCAGTCCAACGCACGAGAACGATACTTGGCAACCTGCAATTCAAGGCAGAATTGCGAATATGCGCTGGGATCAGACCGCGAAACCGACTCCGCTTTTGGTGTTGGAGCAAACTCAAGAAGGCTCGAATGTGACCTTCAGAACAAATCGAATGGCAAATAAATCTTAGGATGGTGAATTAAATAAGTCCGCCGAATTCCATTCGCTGGGTAAATCATCGGAGTTATTTAATCCACGATCCTTAGGCTTCCAAAGTTGTCTGAATTCGTAAGATTCCAGAACTCCCATCTTTACCGTTGGAATCCTCGATCGATTGTTGTTGCCGCTCAGAAGTCGCTCGCGCCATCAGCGTATACTTACCCGCCTGACTCGGTTTCCAAACATATCGCCAGAGTGTCCATTCATGCGGCGACTCTGGGCGATTCTGTTCCGCAGGTTGCCAAGTAGAACCGTTATCAGTACTGATTTGCATCGTTTTGATCGAAGTCGATCGATCTAATGCCATTCCCGCTAACAAAACGCCTTGCTCCCATTTATCGCGCGTCAAGGTGACTTGATGTTTCTTGTTCCAAACTCTCGTATCTTGCACCTGACGCATCAATGAATGCGTTGGAATTTCTGCGGTATTTGACCAGCCTTGATTCTCCCAAAATCCAGTTTTCCGTTTCGCGATCGCATCAATTCCGACAATCCATTTCGGCTGTTTTTGCCCAAAATGTCCTGGAATTAAAATCCGCACCGGATAGCCATGTTCAGGCGTTAGCGGCTTTCCATTCATTTGATGCACCAATCGCACCTCTGGACGCAGGATTTCCGTCACAGGTAACGTCGTCTCGTACCAATCCGCGCCCTTCATTGCAAATTCGATCGCGTTTGGTTTCACGCCTGCTTTCTGTAAAAACGGCAACACTGAAGTCCCTGTCCACTGAGCGTTCCCGATCAAATTTCCGCCTGCTGGATTCCCAATACATTCCATCGTGAGATAAAACTCTTCCTGCGGCGCATTGAGAATATCTTGCAGAGTTAGCTCGATCGATTGATTCACTTCGCCACCGATCTTGAGCCTCCATTTCTCAGCATCCACCTGAGACGGCAGCGCATAAGACTGCACGTAAAATTCTCCCAACGGCGTGATCAAATGTTCAGGAAGTGGTTCACTCGGATCAAGCGAAAATAGGAGATCTAAAGGTTGAGAACGGCATCCACCTAGAATGCTGGCAACAATTAAGCCGCCAGAGGTTTGACCCATTAATTTCAGAAGTTCTCGACGATTCACGGGCAATTTAGCGATCGACTGCGACCCTATTCTAAGCGGTTGACGCTGAAAAAAGCGTCTAAGTAATTCCGCCCAAACTAAAATCCAGTGATAGAGTTGAT
The DNA here is from genome assembly GCA_015206935.1 of Pseudanabaenaceae cyanobacterium LEGE 13415. Lineage (GTDB taxonomy): Bacteria > Cyanobacteriota > Cyanobacteriia > Leptolyngbyales > Leptolyngbyaceae > Leptolyngbya. Next base: position 1,998 of record JADEXW010000065.1, read on the forward strand.
TAGCGTTATTACCGTTCACCGCGTTATGGGTTTACCGCTTCCTGATGGCACGATCGTTCAAAATCGCTACCGGATTCTACGAGTCTTGGGACAAGGTGGCTTTGGGCGCACGTATTTGGCACAAGACACCAATCGCTTTAACGAGATTTGCGTTCTGAAGGAATTTGAGCCGCGATCGCAAGGATCGAAACATGCTCAGAAGGCTGAAGAACTCTTCACACGGGAAGCCAAAGTCCTGCATCAACTCCAGCACCCTCAGATCCCCCAGTTTCGCGAACTGTTTCAGGTGAAAACACAGAATCGTGAACTGTTGTTCTTGGTGCAAGACTATGTGGAGGGTAAAACCTACGAAGAATTGCTAAACGATCGAGCAAAACAAAATCTCACGTTTAGCGAACAAGAAGCCGTTCAACTGCTTCAACAGCTTTTACCTGTGTTGGAATACATTCATCGATCGGGCATTGTTCACCGTGATATTTCTCCTGATAACATCATTCTGAGAGAGTGGGATCAAAAGCCTGTTCTGATTGATTTTGGAGTGGTAAAAGCGGCAGCAACTCATGCGGTTCATTCGGCTCAAACCTTAGTTGGAAAACCTGGATACGCACCTGTTGAGCAACTTCACAAAGGGAAAGCAGAACCGAGCAGCGATCTCTATGCGTTAGCGGTTACGATCATTGTTCTGCTTACCGGACGAGAAGCACAATCACTATTTGATCCGCGTACACTTAATTGTGAATGGAAACAGTACGCGAAAACCTCGCCATTGTTTGCTCAAGTGATCGATCGGATGTTGAACACTCGACCAAGTGATCGATATCCATCTGCACAATCGGTGTTAGATGCGCTTTCAATGGTTTCTCCGGTTGCGACTGTTGCTGCTTCATCTTCTAGACCGATCCCACCCGCAGCAACACAGGCGGGAACAGTCGCACTTGCAGGCAGACGACAGTATCGATCGACAATGGCAACAACGGGATCTTATCCGCGTCCTTGGTTTGAAGCTGCGTTTGATCTGCCGTTAGCATTGATCAATGGAACCTACAAAGCACTGAAATCTGTATTTCGTCTCATGTTTGGGATTGTGCGATTTACAGTTTTTGGAATGACGAAGCTAATTCTGAAAATCTTGTTCTGGATTTTAGCGATCGTTAGTCTAATCTGGCTAGTTCCGCAGGTTTTTCCCTATGTTGCAAAATCGATTCCGAGCTTAGATAAAGTCGTTCCAAAACCGCAGACTGTTCAAGCGATCGACTATGAAGAGGAATGTCGCAAACTGGGAATTGATTACGCTGGATTTATTGCTGAAGTCAACGATCGCTTTTATCGGAAATATCCCGATCGTCGAGGTCGTCCGTTAAGTCAAAGTCAGGCGGATGAAAGGTTACGAAGTGAGTGGCATCGAATGGCTCAGAGTTTGTTAAATCAGAAAGCAGCAGAACGTCGATCTCAGCGGAAGGTGGCGGAATTTTAGAAATCAACAGCTATTTACCTTTCGGATACACAATGCGTTGATGGTTCGACTGTTGCCACACTTGGACAAAGACCTGCGCGATCGTACTCATCTGCGATCGTGTTAATCCCGATTCGTCTAGCTGTCCATCTTTCCATCGTGCTGCCAAGATCTTATTAATCATGTTCAAAGCATCTTCAGGAGTTGCATCTTTCAGCGATCGAAGTGCTGCTTCACACGAATCTGCTAACATCACAATCCCCGTTTCGCGCGATTGAGGAGCAGGCCCGTCATAGCGAAAATCAGCTTCATCTACTGTAATCGAGGGATCAGCTTTCGCGCGTTGTTGAGCTTGGTGATAGAAGTACGCGATCGTCATTGTACCTTGATGTTCTGGAATAAAAGCTTGAACGGCTTTTGGTAATCTCGCTCGACGTGCCATCACAATCCCTTCAGCCACATGCTTTTTGATGATGGCAGCACTGAGCCAAGGATCATCGATCTCATCATGTTTGTTTGCACCTCCCATTTGATTCTCAATAAATCCTAGTGGATCGTGCATCTTACCAATGTCGTGATAAAGTGTTCCCGCTCTTGTTAGCTCCACATTGCAACCCAGTTCACGCGCCGCTGCTTCTGCGAGATTTGCTACAAATAAAGTATGTTGAAAAGTCCCAGGGGTCTCTGCTGCTAACCGCTTGAGCAATGCACGATTGGGATTTGCTAGCTCTACTAAACGTAAGGTCGTTACAACATCGAATAGATGTTCAATGTAAGGACTAATCCCGATCGCAACAATGCTCCAAGCCAGTCCTAACAATGCTTCTAAAATAGCTCGACCCAGTAAACTATACCAAACTACTCCAGACATTGCACCGAGTAGTAAGTATAGTAAGCCTTGAGTGATTCCCACTCCTAATCCAAGAAAGGCTAACTCTTCACGCGATCGCACTCTTGCGGCTAATGCAGCAACAATCAATCCCGCTGTTGCACTTGGAACCCATTGCATTAAGCTCAATCCCATTCCGATCGGTAACATCACTGTAAGCAATCCCACCCCGGTTAGTGCCAGAACTGAACCGTAGAAAGTTCCCATCAAAAAGCCGATCGCGGGTAAGTTTGTGGAAGGTGCATTAATAATCACCATCAAGGGCGTACTCAGACTGATCAATCCCACTAACCAATAGTCACGATTTCTAACCCCTTTTGGGTGATAGCGTTGTTCTAATAACCAAAATAGAGTGACCGCACCGCTGATTAGTCCTCCAAATCCAAACAGAGCAATCCAACTTGTTTCGCGCCGACTCAAACCAAAATGATCCAGCACCATAAAATCACGGGCTGAAATGACTTGTCCATGTTTAACAATTACTTCTCCCCGTCGAACTTCAATTCTCACAGGTTCTACTTCTTGAGCGGCTTTTTCAGCTCTCAACCGTGTTTGTTCTTCATCTTTAATGAGATTCGGTTTCAGTGCAGCAAGCAGTATTTTTGTCGCGATCGCTTTTGTTTCTGGCGGGATTGTATCTTGAAAATGCAATGCGATCGCGGTCTCAAGCTGGCTTTGAGCAACTCCAGGTGAAATTCCCTGCGCTAACATGCGATCGGCAACTTTCATCACTTCAACCTGCATTTTTTGCCAAGCTGGATCAGAAATTTCAAACAACGTTGAATCATACGGCGATTGTGTGAGTGCAATTGTAGCTGCGTATTTTTGTCGAGCTTCAGCAATCCGATTTGTTAATCCTGATAATCCATCAAATGAAGTCTGATTCCGATAGCGCATCAACTCGATCGCGGCTTGTCGTTGTAGGGGATCAGCAAGTTTATCGATCGAATCAGCGTTTCGATCTTGAGTCGCATCCACGATCGCTTTCCATTCCCATTCTTCCGCTCTGCGTAAATAGAACTGCGTTGATGCTGAAAGTATTTCTGTTTCAATGTAAGGGAATTTTCCAATCTGTTGCCGCAGCGTGACTCCTTTTGCTAACTTAGCCTGCACTGCTTGTCTTGCTTGATCAGATGCCACCATATCCAACATGAACATTGGAACAGAAATATTTCGCGCCGCATTGCGTTTTTCTTCAGTTGCCTCTTTATCTAAAATTGCTGCGTTGCTCGGTGCTGTAATTGTATCCGTTGCATTCTTGCCCACACTGAGTCGTGGTTGATTGTAGAATTGTCGTCCTAATGCACCTGTCAGTACGATCGAAGTTGCAATGATCACGATCGGTGTGGGAATCGTCGGCTTGTGGGTAAGCTTCTGAAGTGCCTTAACTCGTTGAATTGATCGCACCGATGCTGAATGCCGAAGATGGCTTCCACCTTCGCTGCAAATCCGCTGTAGTTGTCGCACCCAAGAGCGAAGGGAGTTCATCACACTGCTCACTGCTGATGTGTTGTGATCTAACGATTTATTATATGAGCCAAGCGACGAATCAAATTTTTACCTGTTCGATTCTACGTATAAAAGTTCACGGCTTAAACGATCGTGAATCCTTCCATTCGTTGCCAAAATCCGACCAGAGGAAAGCTCGATTGGACTTTGATCATAAGCGGTGACTTTTCCGCCTGCTTCTTCGACCAGAACTATCCCCGCCGCAACATCCCACAAAGATAATCCCCGCTCCCAATAGCCATCGAGCCTTCCCGCCGCAACATAAGCCAAATCAAGCGCTGCGGCTCCATCGCGTCGAACGCCCTGAGTTAAATGAGTGAGATGGCAAAATTCTGGATAGTTCGTATCTGGGGTTTGTCGTCGATCGTATGCAAATCCTGTGACTAACAAACTTTTCTCTAATTCAGCCGTGGTCGAAACTCGAATCGATCGACGATTACAAGTCGCGCCCATTCCCTTTGCGGCTCGAAATAATTCCTGATGAATCGGATTGTACACAACACCGACTTGAGGAACGCCGTTGATTAAAAGCGCGATCGACACGGCAACACACGGATATTGATGCGCGTAATTGGTTGTACCATCGAGTGGATCGATCGCCCAGAGAAATTCACTTTGTCGATCGCCCAATTGTCCAGATTCTTCTGCCAAAATCGGATGCTCAGGCACGTGACGTTTCAAGACGGATAAAACGGCATCTTCAGCGGCACGATCGGCTTCGGTGACTAAATCGCCAGGGCGACCTTTTTCGCGAATGTCTTCGAGCTTACCCCAATGGGTTTGGAGAACCGCTCCAGCACTCAGGGCGGCTTCGGTGGCAATATCGAGGTAGATTTCTAATTGACGAGAATTCATAGAATCAGGGCAGAAGGCTCCCGTTATTCTATGATCTTGGAGAGAATTGCGATCGATTTTGAACAATGAATCGAGTTGTTTCTAGAGTTCAGATTGCAAAATTGTTTCTCCTGTTTCCAGCTCAAGCAAACTCTGCTCTAGCGTATTTGCTAGTTCTTGATCAGAAAGAATATCGACCGTATCGAGTAGAGAAGTCAATCGATCGTAGCTCATTAATGCGATCGCGCTCTGATCATTCTCAGTGATCAAAATCGGCTCATCGGTTGATTCATTTGGCAAATCCGGCAACTGTTCTTCGTCGATCGATGGGCGGTTCGGCATAGAAATAATCAATACTGCAAAACTAATTTAGCTTGAATCATGATGTGATTTTATGATCGCGGCGTAATTTGCGATCGCGATCGATCATGATTTCTTCTTGTTATCCTGGACTGGTACTGCTATTCTATTTCAGTCGCGCTGCTCCAGCAATTGGGGCACTCTAAGCAGTACCATTGCTGATGCCTGAATTATGTCTACGACTTCGCCGCTTGCACTCGAATCTTTGTCGCTCGAAGAGGCACTCAAACATTATTTTGGGTATGACAGTTTTCGCGCAGGACAACGGGAAATTATTGAACAGACATTATCGAATCGGGATCAGTTGGTGATTATGCCAACGGGGGGCGGAAAGTCGATTTGTTTCCAGCTTCCCGCCTTGCTGAAACCGGGTTTGATGATTGTCGTGTCGCCGTTGATTGCATTAATGCAGGATCAGGTGGAATTGTTGCGCGATAACGGGATTGCAGCGACGTTTTTGAATAGTAGCTTGTCGGCGGAAGAACGTCGATCGCGTGGACGTGCAGTGATGGAAGGGCGGATTAAACTGCTTTATGTTGCACCGGAACGATTGTTAAGCGAAGACTTTCTGCAAGGGGTCATGCCGCATATTACAGAGCGGGTAGGAATTTCAGCCTTTGCGATCGATGAAGCGCATTGTGTGTCTGAATGGGGACATGATTTTCGACCGGAATATCGACAGTTAAGCGTTCTGCGATCGCGCTATCCGAACATTCCAATCATTGCTTTAACGGCAACTGCAACCGAACGAGTTCGAGAAGACATTGTTCAACAGTTGAACTTACATCAGCCTCGAATTCATGTTTCGAGCTTTAATCGCACCAATCTTTATTACGAAGTTCGACCGAAGACGAAAACGGTTTATCAGGAAGTGGTTAAATCGATTAAAGAAACTCCTGGTTCAGGAATTATCTATTGTTTGAGTCGGAAACGAGTTGAAGAGATTGCGACAAGATTGAAGCAGGACGGAATTTCAGCGCTTCCCTATCATGCGGGATTAGATAACGCAACTCGAAAAGAGAATCAGACGCGGTTTATTCGGGATGATGTGCGGGTGATTGTGGCTACGATCGCATTTGGAATGGGAATTAACAAACCGGATGTTCGATTCGTGATTCACTATGACATTCCGAAGAACATTGAAGGTTACTACCAAGAGTCAGGACGAGCGGGGCGCGATGGTGAACCTTCAACCTGCACATTGTTTTATAGTTATGCCGATGTAAAAACGATCGAGTACATCATCTCGCAGAAAATTGATCCGAACACAGGCGATCCACTCGAAGATGAACAAAGAATTGCAACTCAACAATTGCGCCGAGTGATTAACTTTGCAGAAGCAACAGAATGTCGTCGAACGATTCAGCTTTCTTACTTTGGCGAAAACTTTCCGGGCAACTGTGATAACTGCGATAACTGTAAGTTTCCGAAGCCCGTTGAGGATTGGACGGTGGAATCTCAGAAATTTTTATCCTGTGTGGCGCGGTTTGCTCAACGTGGGCGAGCGTTTGGAATGGTTCATACGATCGATGTTTTACGCGGTTCCAAAAGCAAACGAGTGTTAGACAATCATCATGAAACACTCAGCACTTATGGGATTGGGAAAGATATTAGTGCAGAAGATTGGAAAATGTTAGGTCGATCGCTGATTCATCAACGGTTGGTTGATGAGTCAAGTGATGGTTATTCGGTGTTAAAACTCAATGATCTCAGTTGGGAGGTGTTGCGGGGAGAGCGCAAAGTTAGTATTGCGATCGACAAACCGAAACCTGTGTTAACTGTTCCTCAAATTGCACCTGTTGAAACAGCAGAATCCGAAGAATTGTTCACTCGATTGCAACAACTAAGAAAACGGTTAGCAGATGAGCAATCGGTTCCGCCTTATGTCGTGTTCTCGAATGCAAGTTTGCGATTGATGGCGCAGCAACAACCTCAAACCCGTCAACAGTTCTCGAATATCTCTGGGGTGGGAACTCGGAAGCTGGCGCAGTATGGGGAAGTTTTTTTGGAAGCGATTCGATCGTTTAGGCATGAAATCGGATTACCCGTTCAAACTGAGAAAGCTCCAGAACCAACAGTGACTAAGCTCGATTCGGCTGCCGTTCCTCCAGGTGCGAATGAAGCAACTTACACACAGCTTTATACGCTTGAACTGTTCCAGCGGGGAATGAAACCGTCAGATATTGCAGAAGAGCGGCACTTGAGACTGAGTACCATCATGACGCACTTAGCAGAATTGATTGAAATGAAATATACAGTCGATCTCGATCGATTAGTTTCACGCGATCGACAAGCGAAAATTCTCGAAGCTGTTCAGCAAGCCGATGAGTTTTCCTTGGCTAAAATTCGCGATCGATTAGATGAATCCTATGGTTGGGATGAAATTCGACTTGTTCGATCGTGGTGGAATGCTCAGAACACTTAAAGCTCTTTGAATTCGTACAGAACAATCCCCGTTTCTGGATGATTGCTGATTTCAACGTAGCCACTTTTTAGCATCTCGTTTAGAAGTGCTTCAACTTGCTGAAAACTCAATCCAGTCGCCATTACACCTTGAGTCACTGACAGGTTTCCGCCGTTAGTTTCTGCGGCTTTGAGCAGCGTGATCGTCGCTTGCTGTTGGGTCAGGGTTGAATCAAACAGCTTCGGAGATTTTACACCGACGAATTTTGTGGATTTAACCTGCTCGATTTTGAGCGCGACTGGATTGTTCTCTAACAACGGATTGTATTTTTCAGCCAACCGCGCATTATGCACTTCAACCATTTTCGGGATCAAGATCAGATCCAACAGTTGACCAAAGCCGAATAGCCCGAAGGTTCCGAGCCAGAGAACGCCCGTCACTTTTTCGCCATTGTATAAACGGTGTAGTCCTGACACACCGAATAATCCACCTAACCAAAGCATATAAGCGACACCGACTTTGTTCATACCATTAACTCGATCGATTACCGTCATGATAACGATTCGCTTTGAATCAGTGCTAGCAAATCAGCTTCCGAAAGAACGGAGATCCCTAAAGATTGAGCCTTATCAAGCTTTGATCCTGCCTTTTCTCCTGCAACTAAGTAGTCCGTTTTTTTGCTTACTGAATCGGAAACTTTGCCGCCTGCTTGTTGAATTAAAGCTTGAGCTTCATCGCGTTTCAGAGTCGGCAATGTTCCTGTAATCACAAAAGTTTTACCCGAAATTGCTGTTTCAACTTGAGCAACTGGAGCCGCTTCACCTTCGAGTTGAACACCTGCTTGTCTTAATCGATCGATTAATTCCTGGTTGCTATGATTCTGAAACCACTCGTACACGGATTGAGCAATCTCAGAACCAAATCCTGGCACTGCTTCGATTTGTTCGGGTGTTGCCTGAGCGAGTAACTCAACTTTCGGAAAGGTCTGCGTCAGAGTCTGAGCATTCACGCTGCCGATATGCCGAATTCCTAGCCCAAATAGAACTCGCGACCACGGTTGAGCTTTCGAGTGCTGAATCGCGGCAACAATCTTTTCAGCAGATTTTTTGCCCATTCGCTCTAGTGTTAGAAGTTGGTCGATCGACAATTCATAAAGATCTCCAACCGACTGCACCAAATTACTATCTACTAACTGAGCAACCAGTTTTTCACCCACTCCGTTAATATCCAACGCATCACGACTCGCCCAATGGGTTAATGCTCCTCGCAAAATTGCTGGACAAGAAGCGTTAATACATCGAGTTACAGCTTCGTCTTCAGGTTTGATCACAAGTTCGCCACACTCTGGACAATGTGACGGCATCTCATACGGTTGCGCTCCCGCAGGTCGTAATTCTGTCAGAACGCGCAACACTTCAGGGATAATTTCGCCTGCTTTGCGAATGATCACTGTATCACCAATTCTGCAATCAAGTTCAGCAATGCGATCGCGATTATGCAAGGTCGCACGAGAAACCGTTGTACCCGCTAATTGCACAGGTTTTAGTTCTGCTACAGGTGTGATCGCTCCGGTTCTTCCTACGTTCACGCTAATGTTTTCGAGAATGGTTGGAACTTCTTCTGCTGGGTATTTCAGCGCGATCGCCCAACGTGGAAATTTTTGAGTAAAACCAAGCCGTTCTTGGAGTGCAAGAGAATTAATTTTGATCACTACGCCATCGGTCATGTAGCGCAGTTGAGTTCGATCGAGAGACCAACGATCGCAATATTCCTGCACTGCTTGAAGATTGGCGCAGCATTGCCGCTCTGGATTCACTCGAAAGCCCATCTGTTTGAGCAGTTCTAACGCTTCCCACTGAGTTTTGAGTTCACCGGAAAAATGCAGAGTATAAGCAAAGAAATCGAGTTGGCGTTGAGCAACAATTCGAGAATCAAGCTGGCGAAGTGTTCCCGCCGTAGCATTCCGAGGATTGGCAAACAAAGAATCTCCAGCTTTTTCGCGATCGCGGTTAATTTGCTCAAACGTATCGAGAGAAAGAAACGCCTCGCCCCGGATTTCGATCAGTTCGGGAGGATTCTCTAAATTGAGGCGCAAAGGAATCGATCGAATCGCTTTTACGTTTTGAGTAATTTCTTCGCCTGTGATGCCATCGCCACGAGTTGCACCCCGCACGAGAATGCCGTTTTCATACGTCAAAGCCAACGCATTTCCATCAATCTTCAATTCGCAAACGTAATCATAGTCCGTGACATCGGGAGCCGCTTTTTTCCAACGTTGTTCCCAAGTTGCAAGATCATCGTTTCCAAACGCATTCTCTAAGCTATAGAGCGGAACGTTATGTTTAATCGAAGTGAACTGACTTGCAGGACGTTCTCCCACGCGCTGAGTCGGACTATCAGGTGTGATTAGTTCTGGATACTGAGTTTCGAGGGTTTGCAGTTCGCGATATAAGCGATCGTACACTGCATCATCGATCGTCGGTGCATCTAGCACATAATAGTCGTAACTCGCTTTTTGCAATAAATTTCTGAGTTCTTGTACCCGCTGTTGAATTTCTGGAGTGAGTTGCGTGACTGAATCCATTCCTCTATCCCTTGCCCGTTGAACAGAGCATAGTGTACTGCGGAAAATCACCCCTCTTCCAAAAAAGTGATTTCACGGAAATTTTAGTACGCTAGCACTATTTAGGGCAAGGGAAAAGAAACTAAGCTTTGGCTTGTTGTCGATCGAGGTTAAACAAGACTTCTAACGTTTCCATTGCTTGTCGTCGCGCTTCAATGTCCTGTTGCGCTCTCAATTGCACCATCGGATCATGCAAAATTTTATTCACGATTCCTTTGGTCAAAGCCTCGATCACTTCGCGATGTCGATCGCCAAATTCCGTTCCCAATCGTGACAAGGCTTTCTCTAATTCCTGTGCCCGAATGGCTTCGACTTTATCGCGCAGACAGCTAATCGTCGAAACTGTTTCGAGCGATCGCCACCAAGCCTCGAATGCTTCCATTTCTTCGTCTAATAAAGCTTCCGCTTCCATTGCCATTTGACGACGACTTTCCTGATTCTGAGCAACAACGGCTTTCAAATCATCGACGTTAAATGCTCGAACGGTCGGCAATTCATTCACATCGGCTGCCACATTTCGCGGAACTGCAATGTCAATCACCATCAATGGTTGATTCGGATCAAGTACAGGTGCGAGATTTGATTTATCCAAAATTGGCTCAGTCGAGGAAGTACTCGTGAACACAACGTCAGATTGTGCGATCGCATCCATCATATCTGCGATCGGTAATAGTCTCAGATGGGCATCCGGGAACATATTTGCTAACTCACGGGCGCGATCCATCGATCGATTTAAGATCACAATGTTCGTCGCACCTTTCGACAAGAGATGCTGCACTAATAATCGCGACATTTTTCCTGCACCAATGATAGTCACTCGCTGATCCGCAAGATGATCGACTTTCATCTGTGCTAATTCAACCGCAGCAGAACTGATCGACACTGCACCTGTTCCAATGCTGGTCTCGGTTCTGACTCGTTTCCCTGCGCTAATACCTTGTTTAAATAATTGATTCAAAATGCGACCGATGCCACGATGCTGTTGTCCGAGCTTGTGACACTGCTTCACCTGAGCAAGAATCTGACCTTCACCTAGAACCAAACTGTCCAGCCCCGATGCCACTCTCATTAAGTGCATTACGGCATCTTGGTGCAACAGTGTGAATAGATACGGACGCAAGCGAGAACTCGGTAATTTACTATGTTCTGATAAAAATTGATTCACTTCGCGGATTCCTTGCTCCGTATCCGAAGTCACCAGATAAAGCTCCAAACGATTGCAAGTACTCAGAACCGCCACCTCTTCAATGTGGGGATAGCTACAGAGTTGCACGATCGCTTTATCGCACACTGGTTCCGGAATACTCAATTTTTCACGAACTTCGACAGGTGCAGTTTTGTGAGTTAGCCCAACAACAGCAATGTTCATATTAAAAAAATCGCTCTAATAAATCAATCAAGGTGAAGGACAACGAAGAGAGAATGAAAGCCAGAAATTGCTCTCTTCCATTCTCTCTTACTGAGTCTCGGTTTTAGTGCAGTTGAACGACTTTCGGCTGATCAAACAGATGGATTGTGTCCACAAATCGAGCCGTCTTCGATTGGCTGGAGATTACCAGGGTTTGAGTTCTCGCGCCACCTTTGAAGAAGCGCACACCGTTCATAATGTTACCCGGAGTGATGCCCGTTCCCGCAAACAAGACGGTTTCACCCGATGCCAGTTCTTCAGCCGAGTAGACTTTATCCGGATCGGTGATGCCCATTTCTTTGAGGCGAGCCAAGTTTGCTTCCTTGCTTTCTCCGATCAGTCCAGTTTTCACGATTTCGGGATCGTAGATCAACTGTCCTTGGAAGTGTGCGCCCAAACAACGAAGTGCCGCTGCCGAAATCACCCCTTCAGGAGCCGCACCGATGCCCATCAGCGCGTGGATGTTGGTTCCAGAGAAACCACAGTTGATCGCTGCGCCCACGTCACCGTCACTGATCAATTGAACTCGTGCGCCTGCTTCGCGGATTTCTTTGATCAAATCAGTGTGTCGATCGCGTTTCATCACGACCACCACCAATTCATCGATCGAGCGATCGAGACATTCCGACAAGATTTTCAAATTCTCGGTTGCCGACTTATTGATATCGACTTTGCCTTTTGCAGCAGGAGGAGCCGCCAGTTTTTTCATATAAAAGTCAGGAGCCGCGAACAAGCCGCCTTTCTCCGAGATTGCCAAAACCGCCATCGATCCCGGCTGACCGTATG
>JADEXW010000427.1 GCA_015206935.1 Pseudanabaenaceae cyanobacterium LEGE 13415
TACAAAAGTTTGATCTAAAACTTGAATGTTCTTACGCTCTAGAACTCGTTCCGCTAAAACACTGACGACTGCTCTTCCGGTTGTATCTGCGGCATGAAGTACCCGACGACGAGAATGAGCCGCTTCTAGCGTTAAAGCAAGCTGATTTTGATGTCGATCGAATGCCACTCCCAAATCCACCAAGTGATGAATACATTCAGCGGCATTTTCTACCAAAAACTCAACCGCATCTCCATCACACAATCCTGCACCTGCTGAAAGCGTATCTGCTACATGAAGCGTTGTTGAATCTTGAGGATCAATCACCGCAGCAATTCCGCCCTGCGCCCAATCACTCGCCGATCGAGCCACACTATCTTTTGTAATCAACCCGACTCGATATCGATCGGGCAATGAAAGCGCCGTATATAACCCTGCCGCCCCTGCCCCAACCACTAGCACATCATACGCAGATTGCAACATCGCTGTCCCTGGATAAAAAAATCGCTCCACGCAGACCCAAAGAATCTGCGGAGAGCGCTATTCTACAAAAAATGAATGGGTTTAGCGGTAAATTCCGTTGTTATAGCGGTCTCCACCTTCGACCAGTTCTTTCGATACTTCCGTCGCAACGAAATTATCCATATTCGCTTGCAGAATTTCCTTTTGCTTGTCGCTCAAGCCAGGAATGTTCAGCACATCTTCAACAGACTCATAAGGTGCATTTTTGACAATCAGACCTGCCAATGTCGGATACAATCCGGGCAATTGGCGGAACGCTCTGACGTTCGTGTTGTTGAGATCGAGCTTTTTACCAAACTCGGTCGCCATTTTATCTTCGACCACGTTGCGGTATTCTGCCGCTAATACGGTGACACCATTGAAATTTGCTGCGATCGCTGCTTGGGACACCCAGCCCAGACAGCCCACCACCAAACTCAAAGCCGCCAAAAAGCGAATCAAACGTTTCATTGTTAATCCCTCCCACTGGATCGAGCAAACACAATACACAGCCTTTATTAGAGCCTATCATTTTGCGGCATCGAATTTAGTGCAGAGTGCCCAAAGTTGTTTTGAGAAAGCGATCGAGATCGGCAAATGAGCAGGCATGAGTCGGAGTCGGACTGTCGTATCCTTTCAATTCAACGATGTAGCGCTCCAGAAAATCAACGTTTCCGGTGTGTTCCGCCAAGTACTGATACGTTCTCTCACCCAAAGCGATATCAAGTCCAAGCTGCTTGGTCGCTGATTCGAGCCGGAATGCTGCATTTACGGTGTCACCCAATGCCGTGTAATCCGGTCGATCGCCGCTCCCAGTATTCCCCACCATTGCAAATCCGGTATTCACACCTGCTCCAATCCGAATCGGGAACGGGAGCGGGTATTGATGATAGAGATTATTCGTCATCCGATGCAGTGCGTTGATTGCCTGACAAATTCGCATGGCTTCATCTCGATCGACTCCATTCGCGCCATGTGTCCAGACTGCCATCACCGCATCGCCAATATATTTATCGACCCAGCTTCCATACTCACGGATAATATCGCCTGCTTGCCGAAACCAGGTTCCGATGACTTCAGATAAAAGCTTTTCATCTAGTTGGCGCGTGAGAACGGTGAAATCGCGAATATCTACGACTAGAACGGAAATTAAGCGACGAACGTGAAGTGTAGCCGTTGCAGTGAATTCTTTAGAATCTGGATCGTCGGCACTCGAAGAGGGACGATTCAGCGGACAGAAAAAATCGACTTCAGTTTGACCGAACGTTAAGCGATCGCCATTTTGCAGCGTGACCGGAATGCTAACTCGTCGCCCGTTCACAAACGTCCCATTGCGGCTGCCTAAATCGATCAGGTAAAACTCTCCGGTTTCCATCCATTGCAGCATGGCATGATTGCGCGAAATCCAGCGATCGCGAATCACAAATGTATTATCTTCGCTTCGACCGATCGTCCAGCAATTATTACCCACCAGCGGGATACGGCGGTTGCTGAAATCGCTGCTGTGCAGCACGAGATGGGGAGTAGGTTGGAGAGTAACCACAGGCTCAACAAGGAAAGAACGCATTCTTTCTTATGATGCAACGCCTGAGTGCTAAATGTTTCAGTAGTAGCGCTTGGAATATAAGCCGAAATGGAAATCTTTTTGACTGTAATTTCCGAAGTATTTTAGCGGCAGAAATTCGAGAGGTGCCTGCCGCTTCTGCAATCATGCTAAGGTTGCTGCGATCCAGAATAAGCTATCAACCAGAATCGTACTGAGGACTGCACCGCCAAACGCCACCCAATAAGCAGTTTTTGCTCTTAGGGAAAATATACCGACGCTCAGTAAAATGGCGGCTAGTGAAATTACCCAGAAGATGCCATTGGGGGTGTACATTTGCATAAGCGCCTGTTGAAAAATCGGTCGAACGGCATCGGGTTCAACTTGCATTAACTTGCGCCAGTGCGGGATTAAATCGGTTAAGTAGAAGTACAAATCTGTGACCGCAGTTCCAAAGAGCGATCCCAAATAGAAAAAGTTTCCTAATTTGCACCAGTTTCGCTTTAAGCCCCAAAGTGCGATCGGTAATCCAATGGCTTCGATCGGCAAATGTAGCGTCGGCTCCCAGCGAAACCATCCCCAATAAAGTGATCCGGCTAACCATGTCCAGGTAAAGCCTGTGAGCAATTCGCCCCAGTGTTTTGTTTGGGGTTTAGCAGAAAGCGCGATCGACAACCAGACCCATCCTGAAGTGAGTAGGAGGCAGAGGAGCGGCATCGATCGGACAAGGGGTGCTTCAAAAAAGACGGGCACTGAGATCAGGAAGACCGATGCACCGAAAATGAGAAGAGAGCGAGGGGGAGCAGAGCGCTCAACAAACGAAGATTCTGAAACCGCAATCACTTCAGCCTCTGAGGAATAACTTGGGTTGGAACTGGGCGGATAGGAAATCAAGGGATTTTTAAGCTGGCTTAATTTTATTAACTTAACTTAACACTACCATAGGAAACTCTCAGAGAATCGATCGAGAATCTTGAATGTTTCGGTCTGGAAAATACCCCCTGGGGGCATAGTCCTAATCCTATCGGAATTTTCCTGAAAGCGCTAAAGAACTTTAGAAATGAAAACCAGAAACTCTCAGAAAGGCTGTACACTCACAGCGATGGTTTTGCTCGATTAGTTGAGGAAGCGCATGATTCCAGTTTTGCTCGTTGCCAGTCAGGTCAATAGTTTTTTTGCTGTGTTCCAGGGCATTGTGCTGGGTCTAGTTCAGGGCATTACCGAATTTTTGCCGATTAGTAGTACTGCCCATTTGATTATCTTTACTGACGTTTTCGGTTGGCAGAACCAATGGAATAAAGCCGCGATCGATGCAATCCAGTTCGGCAGTGTAATCGCTGTGGTGATGTACTTCTGGAAAGATATTCGATCAATATTGTCCGGAGCATTGGCGGCATTCGCTCGAAAGGAATGGGATCGCGAAGAATGGAAAATTTTAGTCGGAATCGCGATCGGAACAATCCCCGCACTGGGGATGGGCTACGTGCTGAAGAAATTGAATATGCTGCCAGAAAGCGTAATTGTGATTGCCACAATGTCGATCGTGATGTCGCTTTTACTTGCACTGGCAGAAAAGATTGGAACTCGGAAACGCGGATTCGATGAATTAGAAATCAAAGATGGAATTCTCGTTGGCTTAGGGCAAATGATCGCATTGTTGCCGGGAGCTTCTCGATCAGGTTCGACTTTGACCGCAGCTTTATTTTTAGGATTGAGACGGGAGACAGCCGCACGATTTTCTTTTTTATTAGGAATTCCGACTTTAGCGATCGCAACTCTGGTTCAAGCTAAAGATGTGTTGCAGGAGGCAGATATGGGACTGCCTTTACTGGTGGGAGTTGTTTCGGCTTTTATCTTTTCGTATTTGTCGATCGCTTGGTTGCTGAAATTTCTACAGCGTCAAAGCACTTGGATCTTTGTTTGGTATCGATTGGCGTTGGGTGCGGCGCTATTTGCTGCAATTCTATCTGGACGTTTAAACTAGATCAGCGGTGTTTTTTCGAGTCATGAGCGAGCTTTCTATTCGTCCGGCATTAGTTACAAGTGTTTTATCAGGGTCGATCGCTGAAGAGATTGGATTTGAAACAGGCGATCGTGTGGTCTCGATCAATGGTGAGAAACCTCGCGATTTGATTGATTATCAGTTTCTATGTGCGGACGAAGTGCTAGAACTTGAAGTCATTGACAAGAAAGGCAAAACGCATCACATCGAAATCGAAAAAGATTACGACGAAGATTTAGGGCTAGAGTTTGATACGGCTCTGTTTGATGGATTGATTCAATGTACAAATCGTTGCCCGTTTTGCTTTATTGATCAACAGCCACCCGGAAAGCGAGATAGTCTGTACTTCAAAGATGATGACTATCGATTAAGCTTCCTCTACGGAAGTTATTTGACCTTAACGAATCTAACTCAGCGGGAATGGAATCGGATTGAACAAATGCGGCTTTCTCCGCTGTATGTTTCGGTTCATGCAACGGAAGCGGATGTGAGAACGCGACTGTTAAAGAATCCACGGGCAGGACAAATTCTTGATCAGATGAAATGGTTCCAAGAGCGACAGTTACAGATTCATGCTCAAGTGGTTCTTTGTCCGGGAATTAATGATGGGGAGCATTTGACCCGAACGATCGAGGATCTCGCCCAGTTTCACACCGGAGACATTCCCACTGTGGCATCGATCGCGGTTGTTCCCGTCGGACTCACTCGATTTCGCCCAACTGAAGATGAACTCATTCCAGTTGCACCCGAAAAAGCGCGAGAAGTGATCGCCCAAGTTCAGGCGCTTCAGAATCGGTATCGGAAAGAACGCGGATCAACGATCGTTTGGTTAGCTGATGAATGGTTCTTAATTGCGGGTGAAGATTTGCCGCCTGAATCGCACTATGGAGACTATCCACAGATTGGGAATGGAGTCGGTTCAATTCGATTGTTTCTAAA
>JADEXW010000428.1 GCA_015206935.1 Pseudanabaenaceae cyanobacterium LEGE 13415
ACAATTTTCGCTCAGGCAATCCCAGCATTTGAGCATTGCTCTTGCCGGATGGAACCATCGGATAACAGTTCTCGTTCTTCTTCACACGCACATCCATCAGCACCGGGCCCGGATGCGCGATCATTTCTGCGATCGCGCTTTTCAATTCCTCGCGCGTTTCGATCACCATGCCTTTGATCCCGAACGCCTCTGCCAATTTGACAAAATCTGGCGTTCCGACCTGCATATTCGAGTTCGAGTAGCGCTCATCATAGAACGCTTCTTGCCACTGACGAACCATGCCTTGCCAACCGTTATTAATAATCACGGTCTTCACATTGATTCCATACTGTGCCAGTGTGCCAAGCTCTTGAATATTCATCTGAATACTCGCATCGCCACTGATACAAATCACTTCTTCGTCTGGAACTGCGACTTTTGCGCCCATCGCAGCAGGCATGCCAAATCCCATCGTTCCAAGCCCTGCGCTTGAAATCCAACGGCGCGGGCCGTTCTTAAGAAATTGAGCCGACCACATTTGATGCTGACCAACATCGGTGGTATAAAACGCATTCGGGGCTTGCCGTCCGATTTCTGCAATCACTTCTTGCGGTGACAACACACCGGGATATTCAGGCACAACCAACGGATAATCTTCCCGCCAGCGATCGATTCTCGCCAACCAAGCGGCAGTCTGTTCCCGATTTGCAGGATCGCCTTCTTCCGTACTGCGCTCTAACAAATCGCTCAAAACTTGCTTTACATCACCGACGATCGGGACATCCGGCATCCGAACTTTTCCAACTTCCGCTGGATCAATGTCGATGTGAATCACTTTTGCACGAGAGGCAAATTCATCAAGCTTTCCAGTTACACGATCGTCAAATCGTGCCCCAACCGCAATCAACAAATCACACTCGGTTACGGCAAAATTCGCATAAGCGGTTCCGTGCATTCCGAGCATCCCCACAGCGAGCGGATGATGCTCATCAAATGCGCCAATTCCCATTAGCGTCGTGGTCACAGGCAGATTAAACCGTTCTGCGAGTTCTTTCACTTCTGAATGTGCGCCTGCTGCGATCGCGCCTCCACCGACATAAAGCAACGGTTTCTGAGCCTGCCGAATCAATTTCAAAGCTTGTCCAATCTGACGCGGATTCCCTTTCACGGTCGGGCGATACCCGGTCAATCGCACTGAACCGGGATCAACCGGAACATAATCAAACTGCTCCACGCCGACATCTTTTGGCACGTCGATCAGCACAGGTCCCGGTCTTCCAGAGCTAGCGATAAAGAACGCTTCAGCCACGATTCGAGCCATATCTCGTGGATCGCGAACCACATACGAATGTTTAACGATCGGTAACGTAATTCCGTAAATGTCCGTTTCTTGGAACGCATCACTCCCGATCGCAGGACGCGGAACCTGACCCGTGACAATCACCATCGGGATCGAATCCATATGAGCCGTTGCGATCCCTGTCACCAAATTCGTCGCACCGGGTCCCGAAGTTGCAAAGCAAACTCCAACCTGTCCGGTCGCACGAGCATAACCATCAGCGGCATGGGCGGCTCCCTGTTCGTGGCGCACGAGAATGTGCTTGAGGATTCCAGCCCGTTCAGCCCGATAGAGTTCATCATAAATTGGCAGAATAGCGCCGCCGGGATAGCCGAAAATATGCTTCACACCGTGGCGACTGAGACTATCGATTAAAGCAAAAGCACCCGTCACCTTTTGGACTGCTGATCGTTGCTGCAACTGCACAGGAATACCCTCTTCAAGTACGCGCGATTGGATAAATTGGAAGATTTTTGTATCGTAGGATGCAAGTGATAAAAATATAGTGTAAGACTGATCCCTACTTGTGTCGAGAGACTGACTTACTGATTTTTTCAAGATGCCCACGATACAAAGCATCTGTTGTGATTCTGTAAATTTAATGTGTCAGAAAACCTTGATATCGCATCAAGTCAGATATTCCAATCCTAATGAATTCATCTGCTTCTACACCCAGACGATCGAATGATTTCTGTGTTGAATTCTTAACTTCAATTCTGGAGAACTAACTCAGAAATAAAATCAGCAGCCGTCAATCTGCGATCGCAAGGTTCCGTCACGCCTCGAACCAAGTCGGGAGAATGCCACAGTGTGAGATGGTCAACCGCAGGAGTGGCATAAAAATGAGTTGCATTTCCGCCCAGCATCAGAGAACTCCAGTGCGTAAAGCGATCGTGACTCATGCGATGAATCGGAAAGTCGCCGAATAAAGGAACACCCCAACCATCGATCGCAATCAATCGAGCAATCCGAATTCCTTGACGCTGCCAAATTCTTGCCGCTGCGATCGCGCCCACGACTCCCGCACTAAACGCAAGAATTAAAACAGATTTCTCAGGCTGGAAGAACTCTAGAATGTGTTGAGACGAATAAACAGGCTGTCGATCGGAGGGAAAAATCGAACATTTTTCCAAAGGTAGATTCACCTTAGAAACAAATGCCTCTGTCAATTGGGCAGAGTGCATCCCCGGACAAATTAGAATCTGCATCACTTAAGTAACAATATTTCACGCATTAATCCTGTCCCCCGGTAGGGGATGTTAGCCTGAAGTTAAACCAAAACCGATACACTGCAAAAAAGGGGTTTTACACCGTGGTCGCGACTCCAGAAAAGCTCGAACACACTCACCATCATTCCGCATCTTCAGACTTCGATCGAGTGGCTGTTCTCCTAATGGGATACGGTGAGGTCGAAAGCTACGCCGATTTCGCCAATTACAACGAACAAGCACTGAATCTACTCACCGCAAAATTCGCCCCGGTTCCGACCTGGGTTTATCCACCGTTAGCAAAACTATTAGCCATTTTCGATTTGCATGAATGGGGACATCAACACGGACAATTTATTTCCCCTCACAATGAAATTTTTGAGAAACAACGGGCAGGAGTCGAAGCCGCATTAAAAGAAAAATGGGGCGATCGCATTCAAGTCTTCAAAGCCTTTAACTTCTGCAAGCCCTTTCTCCCAGAACAAGTGTTAGCAGATATCAAAGCTGAGGGTTTCAGCAAAATTCTGATTTATCCGCTGCTCGTTGTGGATTCGATCTTCACCAGTGGAATCGCAGTCGAACAAGTGAACAAAGCCTTGGCGAATTTAGCGGATGAGGGCGAACACTGGCTAAAAGGAACACGCTATATTCCTTCGTTCTTTGATCGACCTGAATATATCGATCGAATGGCTCACCTAGTCGAAGCTCAGATTCAATCTGATCTGGCTGAAAACTATCTCCCTTCTCAGATCGGAATTGTATTGATGAATCACGGCTGTCCCCACAAAGCAAAAGGCTTTACGTCTGGAATTATTGAGAGCCAAGCTTTGTATGACAAAGTACGCGATCGCTTAATCGATCGATATCCGTTGATTTCCGTCGGCTGGCTGAATCACCAAACTCCGCTGATTGAATGGACGCAACCAAATGCAGATCTCGCAGCAAGAAACTTGATCGAACTGGGTGCCAAAGCGATCGTATTTATGCCGATCGGTTTTGCGACCGAAAATCATGAAACCCTACTCGATGTCGAACACATTATCGAGAAGCTTCATCGCAAATATTCTGATGTGAAATACGTCAGAATGCCTTGTGTGAACGATGATCCTGAGTTTCTAAACATGGTGGCAGAGTGGGCAAATCCCCAAATTGAATCACTTCTCTCCGAGCAAGCCTTATCAGTTGTTCCGGTGCATGGCGAAGTCCACCATCATCATGATCACGGACACCACCATCACCACGGACATGATCATCATCATTAATCGGTGAACTCTACAGAGGGAGGCAGTTCTAAGCCTCTCTCTTGTTTTGTGAAAGATTAAGATTGTGCGATCGCGTTTCTCACGCTATAATGTCAGAGCTTAGTTACGGGATGTAGCGCAGCTTGGTAGCGCGCCTGCTTTGGGAGCAGGATGCCGCAGGTTCAAATCCTGTCATCCCGATTGGTTTCAGAATCTATAGGTTTGACGCAAGTTTGATTCTTGTTCAGTCCAAACAAGAAACGCCGAATTGATGATTTCAACTCGGCGACTTGATAGATAGATGGAAAATTATAGAAAGAAGTTAGGGATCGCTCTGTAAGACTTGGGGATGGAGTAGTCCAACCATTTGTTGGATACCTCGATGAATCCGACGAGTTACGGTCATCGGACTGACTCCGATTTGTTCGGCGACTTCTTTGCGAGACAGGTCATGCAGGAAAACGTATTCGATCGCTTGTCTCGTTTTGTCTTCAAGCTGGTTTAATGCCCGTTGCAGTTGTTGACGATCTTCTTCTAGAACTTGTAGAGCTTGATAGCGAGCATCAGGCAGCGTATCGCCCAAAGTCATGGGCGAATCTAATTGCTGGCAAACGGTCGCATCTAAGCTCAAGGGTAAACGGTTCTTCGCAGCGAGTTTGCTTTCGCGCCATTCGTTGACTGAGACTTTCAGCACATCTGCAATCTCTTCATCGCTGGGTTGGCGACCTAGAGCTTCTGTGAGCTGTTCGCGGACTCGTTGCCCTTCTTTATTGAGTTGCTGCCAGCGACGAGGAATTTTGACGGTTCCAGCGCGATCGCGTAAAAAGTGGAGCATTTCACCTCGGATATAAGGCACAGCGAACGAACTAAAAGCGCAACCTTGATTGGGGTTGAACCGTTCGATCGCACGAATCAGTCCGAGATAACCGATTTGTTCGAGATCTTCGTAAGGTTCTGCACATTGATGACTCACCCGATGGGCGATTTTACGAACCAAGCCAGCATTCATTTGTACTAATTGGTTGCGGAGTCTCACCGAGGGGTTTTGGTGATATGAAACTAGGAGTTCCATCCCGCGAGAGCGTAAAGAAGATTGAGTTGCCATCATCTACCACTAGGTCAAAGTTCACATCAGCGTTGAGCCTATTTTCTGTAGAGAGGCTTTCTAAAACCATCGTCGTTATACGGTACTGATC
>JADEXW010000429.1 GCA_015206935.1 Pseudanabaenaceae cyanobacterium LEGE 13415
GGGATATCGCCCTCACCCACCCCCTGATCGTCGATCAGCAGTTGCCCCTTACCCTTAAAGTCTCCGGTTTTCGTAAATCGGAACATGAGCTGCACTTCTCCGGTTGGCAGGGGAACATCGGCAACAATCCGGTAGTGCGCCATGCCAATAAAGTTATGCTCGTAGTGCAGGTAATTGTCCTTCACAAAGAGCGTCCAGCCGCCAAACTTGCCGCCCTGAGCAATCAACACACCTTCACAGCCTGTCGGAGGAATTGTCGCATCGGCAACTACCGTAAAGGAGCGATTCTTGATGTCGATCGCCACCGAATTATCAAGGCGCGTGGTGTTGGGATAGTAGGTGACGGTTGCTCGATCGCCCTGAGAACTAGGACGCTGAGTTGATTGGGGTCGTCGGTTGAGCGGTAACACACTGTATTTCCCGGCTTCGGCAAACCATAGATAAATTAACTCTTGCAGCTTTTCCGGGTGGACGGTAGCGAGATCGTGGCATTCCGAGAAGTCCTCCGCCACATGGTACAGTTCCCAGACATCTTCGCTGAACGGACGGTTAGGCTCACCAAATCCATCGGCAGGTGCACCCTGCATGGGATGAAAGGCGGAGGCTTTCCAACCGTTATGATAAATGGCGCGGCAACCGCAGATTTCGTAGTATTGGGTAATGCGCGGATCGGCTGCCTGGGGATTGTCGAAGGTGGGACGAATGGTGACACCCGCGATCGCTTCTTGGGGAACGCCGTTTAGCATAGTGGGCATGGACAGATTCAGAACATCCAGCATCGTCGGCATGATGTCGATCGCATGGATATAGTGATGACGAACGGCTCCGCGTGCCTGAATTCCGTTGAGCCACTGCACAATACAGGGATCGGCAATGCCGCCGTTGTGGGTGTTGCGCTTCCAGCGTTTAAAGGGCGTGTTGCCTGCCATTGTCCAGCCTGTAGGAAAGTGATTGTAGGCATTAGGACCGCCCAGATCTTCGTAATGCTGAAGATTTAACTCCAGGGATTCGGGCACGTTGTTGAAAAAGACATTCTCGTTGAATGATCCAATGAATCCCCCTTCCCCAGACGTGCCGTTATCTGACACCAGCACAATCATCGTATTCTCCAGTTCGCCCAGACTGTCCAGTGCTGCGACCAACCGCCCAATTTCAGCATCGGTATGGGTGAGAAATCCAGCGAAACATTCCATCATTCGTGCGAATAGCCTTTTCTCATCGGCGGAGAGACTGTCCCAGGGTTTCACCCATTCCGGACGAGGCGACAAGTCCGTACCGGGGGGAATGATCCCCATTTCCAGTTGACGCTGATGGGTTGCCTCTCGCCATTGATCCCAGCCACCATCGAACTGTCCTCGATAGCGATCGATAAATTCCCGTGGAGCCTGATGAGGGGCATGGCAAGCACCGGGACAAAAGTACATGAAAAAGGGGCGGGACGCATCTGCCGATCGCAAGTCGTGGATAAAGGAAATGGCGCGATCGCTCAGGTCTTCAGTTAAGTGATAGCCCTCTTCTACGGATTTTGGGGCTTCGATGAAATGGTTGTCATACACCAGATCCGGACTATACTGATTCGTTTCTGCTCCCAGAAATCCATAGAAGCGATCGAATCCTCGCCGCAGGGGCCAGCGATCGAATGGTCCCGCCATTGTCATTTCTTCACCAGGAACTAGATGCCATTTGCCGATCGCCAAATTGAGGTAGCCCTGTTCCAAAAGAATTTCCGACAGAAAGCCGCAGCTTTTAGGAATCATCGCGTTGTAACCAGGGAAGCCGAGCGCCATTTCTGCGATTAAGCCCTGTCCGTTGGTGTGGTGATTGCGTCCAGTGAGCAGACAAGAGCGGGTGGGGGAACATAGCCCAGTCGTATGAAAGTTGGTGTAGCGCAGTCCATTAGCAGCAAGTTGATCGATGTGAGGCGTTTGAATATCTGATCCATAGCATCCCAGATGGGAAAATCCCACGTCATCCAGAACAATGTAGATAACATTGGGAGATCCTGCCGCAGGACGGGGAGGAAGCTGCCAATCGGGAGTGGATTCATCGGTGGTCAGACCAATGACCCCCTTAAACTGATTACCTTGCCATGCCATAAATTTTGCTCCTCCTAGTAGCCGCAATAAATTACTACAAACCGTCCAAGGTTTGGCAACAGAAATCTTTTCCAACAGCGGTAAGCTTAAACTACGGGGTCATCAGTGTACTCAAATCACCCTCTGGATCAGTTTTTACCTCGCTGCTACAGGTTCAGCGATCGCGACTGAGTTAGAACCTGCATCATACCGAAGGGTAATGCGATCGCCCTAGCGAATGGCTCCTTTGAGCATTTCTGATGCCAGTTTAGTTTCCACTTTCTGTCGGATTTGCCGTCGCAGTTCACGCGCACCGAATTCTGGTTGATACCCTTCCTCAGCTAAATATCGGATCAGAGACTCATCGAAATTTGCAGTGGATTGGCTAAGATTAAAATTCCAGCTAGAAGATACAGAACTCCTAGAATCAGCTTCCAAGCTACTTGACCTGCACGTTTGGATTGAAAAGCATAAACAATTTGAGCAATTCCAGCAAAGATGAAAACCCAGCCAAAAACTAGGGTCGAAGCAATTCCAGCAAAAAAGGGAAAAGCAGCGGCAATCAATCCGAAAACGATCATCACAACTGCGATCGCGATTAGCCATCCCGAATTACTCGATTGTTCTCTCGCTTCAGGATCAGTCACTCTCATACTAATTCTCCTGAAAAGTTAAGGTTTGATTAGATCATTGATTTTTTATAAAACTCAATGCTCGGTTAAGTTTCGTGCGTCCAAATTTTTAAGAATAGCTTCTGCTTGCTGCAATTAGGCTTTACTTCCTTTCGTCAGTCAGATTCTTAGGTAAGTTGCTCATCGTCTAATAAAACCCTAACTTCATTATTGATGAGTCATCAGTATGAAAGCTTCTGCAACTGATGCAGTCTACTTACACTATTCTGCTTGCAATGACATTGATTTATCGTCCATTGTTGTTCTCCTACAATTAGAGTTAGCTTGCAAGAGCAAGTAAGCTTCTTACTTGCCTATCTAAGCAAAAGTCACTGCAAATCCTGTTCTGCCGATGCGGATAAGCAGGACTTTAAGCTATTTGACAGATTAGTTTCCCTACAATAGTCCGGCAATTTTGATAAGACAGATGACTGATTGTTGCCAGCGTATTGAACTCGTTTAGCTGATAACTTTGACTGAGCAAGATTGTAGATGGAGCGTTTTGCACAAGTGCAATTGTACGTTACAACCATGAATTGCCTCCCTGATGCTAGGTTTTTGTCGAACTCTCAATGCGCTTGGACAATCAAGAGACTTTCTATCTTGATTCAGATGCTCTTTGTCTCTTCGAGCGTCCCAGATTCCCTAGTCCTATCCATCTCTCTCTGGGCAGAACAGACAACTTCTTATTCGCCGTAAAAACTTAATTTATTAGAGCTAAAAGTGCCTGTAAATGTTGAATTTACTCAGCCATAGCTGTTTCTACCTCATCCTTATTTCATCAAAATCCTGCCGTACTTCGTAATAGTTAATGTACTGACTGAGATTAGCAAAAAATATCTTTTTCTTTACCTTTATTGAACACAGTAAAGCTGTATTACTATTGGCTTTTAGTGAAAGACAGCAATTTTATAAGTTGCGTATCCTAATATAGATAGAACAAATCGATCGCTTGAAACAGTTCCGAGCAAATGGATCATTCTCTCTCAATTATTAGATGTATAGTCAGCTTGCAAGATAGTATAATCAACGGATAAGCTTAGGACAGAACGCTGCCGAACAAGGGGTTGAACGTTAAGCAGAGGAAGAGAAATGATGCAATCTGCTCTCGATCGATTTTGGCAACTACTAGGTTGAGTACTCGCGCTTAAGTTTGAGGCGTTTGAGCAGATTAACACGCTTCCTTATGGTTCAAGAGTAGCGCTAATCGTGGTTCTAGCAGCGGGTTTCTCTCAGGTCTGCGCTCAAAGCATCATTCTGTTTATCAACTGAGTCAAACCTCTACGTTTTGTACTGAGCTTGCTGATTGGTGCGATCCTGTTTGCGTTTGGCTATCTATTCCTTGTTCTGAGTACTTGGCTGATCAGCTTTGCGCCATTTACTGCCGAAGTATCTTTTGGTTTGGAAAAATCAGGCTGAAAACTTAGGAAGTACGATCGAAGATCATCCCATCCAAAATATCATTCGGAGTGTGTTAAGTTGGCGCACGCTTCTACCTCGTTTGACCAGCAATGAAGTAACTGAAGCTTTCCTTAAGCAAGGCGCTGAGGCGTGGGTACTGCGAACGAATTAAGTAGGAGGTCTTGATCCTGATATTGAACCCGTTGTGCCAATGACACTATGAGCCAGGGCTACTTGCAGGTAATTTCTAGCGAACTTGGTTCTTCGCTCAATTTGGGATGCTGCGTACCGGGCTTGTAGGTCACAGAACTACCTTTAAAGTTTTCTTCCTTGTAAGCCTTAACGGTCGCCGCTGAACCGACTTTGAGACTATCTGCCTCATCTTCCCAATTTTTGCCATTTGCGCCAGGAAGATTGCGTAGATTGCTATATTGACCTGCACCGCTGATGACAATGTCGCTGTCCTTGAAGTTCTTGCCATCCCAAAGATGCACTGAGCAAGGATCATCGGTTCCTGTTGATTGCTGTGCTACAACTGTGCCTGGTGTATTCGTTGTTGTACTTGTGGTTGTTGTACTTGTGGTTGGTGTATTTGCTGTCGGTGTATTTGCTGTCGGTGTATTTGATTGACACGCTGATAGGGTAGGAAGGCTCACAACTGCGGCAGCTAATCCCGAAACGATTGCACGAATTTTTTGCATTTGTTTTCCTCCGTAAACCAATTTCTACAATGCTTGATATTCTGGTTATTCTATACAGTTTCAACTTCTGCTTCTCTGATTCTCAAGCCTCCTAGATG